>JABEVA010000036.1 GCA_013044065.1 Phycisphaerae bacterium | reverse complement strand
TTTTGCACCGTGCGAAGAATTTAAGAGATTGTAACACGGATCAATAAGAAAGGTGAACTTCGTGAATCGTAATCTTTCCATACACGCATACTTCCGTCATCTAGATGAAAGTCATCAACCGGAGTTCCGCTTTGCGGGCCGCAGCCGCGAAGACTGGCAGCGTTGGCGAGGCCAGTTGCAACCACGGCTGGTGCAAACACTGGGCTTCATGCCGCAACCGGTGCCGCTGAACCCGGAAATTCTGGTGGAATGGCGGGAGGACGGCCTGATTAAACAGAAAATTGTGTTCGATGTGGAGGAGGGGCTTTCCGCAACCGCGTATGTGTTTCGCCCGGAAAAGGCCGCCGGTCGGCTGCCAGCCATCCTGGCCTGCCACGGCCACGGCCCTTATGGCAAGGAGGCGGTGATGGGCAACCGTAGTTCGCCGGAACTCGCCGCCAACATCGCCGGCCACAATTATGACTACGGCCTGCAAATGGCCAAGGCGGGGTTTGTTACCGCGGCCATCGATTGGCGGGGTTTTGGAGAGTGCGCGGACCGGCGGATGCCGCACTGTCGGACGGTGGGCGGCGGCAACGACACGGGCGATTTGTGCAACGTGCATTTCACCAGGGCGGCACTCATGGGCAGAACTCTGTTAGGGATGGACATTCACGATGGTATGCGAACGCTGGATTACCTGGGCCAACAGGATTTTGTCGATCCGGAGCGTATCGGCGTGATGGGGCTGTCCTTCGGCGGAACCATGGCCACCTGGATGAGCATCATGGATCCGCGCATCAAGGCGGCGGATATCATCTGTTACAGTGATCGCTTTGCCTATTTCGCCATCCGCGATGTCAATTTCTGCGGCAGCCAGATGACGCCGGGGCTATACGCCTTGTGCGACGTGCCCGACCTACACGGTCTGACGGCCCCCCGGCCGCTGCTGGTTGAAATCGGCATTCACGATACGTGTTTCCCGTGCGAAGGAGCTCTGGATTGTTTCCATGAGGTGGAGCAAATCTATCAGGCTGCCGGTGTGCGCGAGCGACTTGTTCTGGATCTGTTCCCCGGCGAACACCGTTGGGGTGCGCGGGAGTCGATCCCCTTTTTCCGAAAATATCTATAAGGAATACGAGGTTCATGAACAACGCCACGACGATTCCGGAATACGTGACCAAGACATGGCAGGAGGGGGCCTTCCCCGGTCGGGCCTATCGGCTGAGCGCGCGGGTTGCGCTGCCAATTCTTCGCGGCTTGGAACAGGGTGCGGATAAACTGATCCGGCTGGGTGCCGGCAACGGCACCAACGTGGCGTTCCGAAATTTTAACCTCAAAATCTGGCCTGCGGCCACCACTTGGAACAAGGCGGGGCTTTATATTGCGGCCAAGGTCCATGGCACCACGCCGCGCGGTTTTAATCCAGCCTCCGACAAAGCCGATTGGCAATGCGACTGTGTGGAACTGTACTTCAACCCCACCATCAATAATCAGTTTACACATGCCCGCTACGGACCTGCGGATTTCCACGTGATTTGCAGCGTTCACGGTGGCAAGAATACGCGGGATGTCGTACATCTGGACTGGCGCGGCGTTGAAGCTCCATCGGCGCAGTTCGGCAATACCTTCGTCAAGCCGCACTCCATCCGCATGCACTCCATCCGCAATGCCCGGGGCTACCGCGTCGTTATCTTTGTGCCGTGGACAGATTTTCCACCCACGTTCAAGCCCAAGGCCGGAAGTTTCATGGGTTTTAGCCTCTCGGTGCGCGATATGCCCAAACTTATCGCCAGCTTCGTCGGGTGATCTGGGCGGGCAACAATAATGACTACCGCTTGACCACCGGCTTGGGCGTAGTGATGCTGAAGTAGTACGCTTCAGGTGCCGCACCGGTCCCCGCCATGAAGATCAATTGTACTATGGCCGCAAATAAAAGGAGACCAATATGAATTCTCGCCGCAGATATGCCATCGTCGGCACGGGCGGAAGATCAGTGATGTACTTCAACGCCATTCTGGAAGCTTACCGGGATCATGCCCAACTGGTCGGCCTGTGCGACATCAGTCCGACGCGTATGGCTTGGTACAGCCGTCTGGCCGTGGAACACCATCACCTCTCGCCTGTGCCGAGATACATCGTCGGCGATTTTGACAACATGGTCCGCGAGCAGAAGCCTGACGTAGTGATTGTCACCTCCATGGATTCCACCCATCACGAATACATTATTCGAGCCATGGAACTCGGCTGTGATGTCATCAGCGAAAAGCCCATGACCATTGATGCCGCCAAAATCAACGCCATTTTTGAGGCCATTTCCCGTACCGGGCGCAAACTTCGCGTGGCGTTTAATTACCGCTACGCGCCGGTGGCCAGCGCCCTGCGTGAACTGCTGGCCCGCGGCGAGATCGGCCGGATACTGGCGGTGGATTTTTCCTGGGTACTCGACACGCGCCACGGCGCGGACTATTTTCGCCGCTGGCACGCCCAAAAAGACAAATCCGGCGGACTGCTGGTGCACAAGGCCACGCACCATTTTGACTTGGTCAACTGGTGGATTGACTCTTACCCCTCCACCGTCTTTGCCATGGGTGATCTCAAATTTTATGGCCGCAAAGCCGCCGAAGTCCGCGGCGAACATTACACCTACGACCGCTACACCGGCCATCCCGAGGCACAACAGGATCCGTTTTATTTTCCGGTGGATGGCTCTTCCGCCGAGTATGCCTGGGCCACGCTCAAAGAACTCTACTACGATGCGGAAAAAGACAGTGGCTATATTCGCGACCGCAATGTTTTCGGCGATCATGTTACCATTGAAGACACCATGGCCGTGATGGTCCGCTACCGCAATAATGTCGTGATGAATTATTCGCTGATTGCCTATTGTCCCTGGGAGGGCTACCGTGTGGCCATTACCGGCAACCGGGGCCGCGCGGAACTCTACGTGAAGCACGGTTCGCACATTATCGCCGGACAATCTGATAGGGAACTGGCCGCCGCGCAGGATCAGGGCCTGGTGGAGCAATTGCGCGTTTTTCCCATGTTCGGCACTCCATACGACGTTAAGATTCCGCAGGTCGAGGGAGCCCACGGCGGCGGCGACACCCTGATTCTGCAGAACCTGTTCCTGCCCGATCCGCCGCCCGATCCACTGTGTCGGGCGGCATCCCACATAGATGGGGCGGCTTCCCTGCTGGTGGGAATCAGCGCCAATGAATCCATCCGTGCTGGTATGCCGGTGCAGTGCGATCGCCTGGTGCGACTGCCTTGCGTCTGAGCTTTCATGGGTTCGGCGAGTTGCGCAGGAAATTCCTGGTTAAATCAGGTTTAGCATCCGTACCTGAGGTCGCAACATTGGCGACAGAAGCGCACCAAGGGCAGGGCTGGTGGGCAAGTGTCGCAGGGTAATTTTGAAAAGGCCTGTTTCGCATTTGGGGCGGCGGGGGTGACGACCGGTTAGACATCCCGATCATAGGTCTTGCCACTTGGTTTTCGGGGCGGGCGGCACAAGGATAATGGCGGTTGTATGGTGATGAGATGATTGACGGAGATTTCGGGGTCCAGGCCTTACCCGGCGGAACGTAGAGAGTAGCGCTGTCGCGGTGGCGACGGGGATGGCTATGGGGCGGAGAGCGTGCGGTTTTGGTCCAAGCTGGCCTGTTGGAGTAGTTGCCGCACCAGAGACGAACCGCCCAGCTTCTGGATAAACTCCAGGCCACCGTCGTTTTGGAGATAAATTTCGTAGAGTTTGCCGGGCCGCACGGGTAAGGACACGGCCTGCTGCTGGACCAATTGCAAACCAAATTTGGGGCACTCACGCGGATGTCGCATGAGGGTGGCGATGCGGCTCCAGAGTCGGCGCTCCAGGGTATTGGGATGGCCATTTTTATTCGAGAACACCAGCGGTACCCCATCGGGGCCATACAAGGAAGTTCCGTGGTCGGGGGCTTGTTGGTTGGCGTAGATGCAACGGAAAAAGGCCAGAGATTTACCCCGGAGCAAATCGCCGTTTTCCACATACTTATCCTGAAATTTCAGTACAAAGCCATCGACAAATGGCGTGTGGCCCGGGATGATGATTTTTTTCATGGGAAGCGGCACTGATTGGCCATGGGGACCGACGGTAAATTCCCGCCAGAGCAGTGTGGTTTGCAGAACTTTTCCGGTACCGGAGATCACCTGCCCATCGACGAGCAGCTCCGCCCGGCGGGTACGACCGGTAAGGCGATTGATGACCTGGCGCAAATGATCGCGCTGGCGCAGCAGACGAGCCAGTTGGGATTGGCGCGAGATGATGTAGTCCGTGAGGCTTAGCGCCAAGGCGATAAAGATGGTCAGAATCAGTATCCACAGCACTCTGGTAAAAAATCGTTTCATAGGCTACACCACTTACCACCAGCTTGGACCAACGCATCAGCGGGCCAAAAGATGCAATTGCGGAGCACTGGGCCAATCGCCGGCCAGGAATTTCTGCCGGTACAACGACAGCGCCTCAGCGGAGCTGGCCAAGCTGGTGTCCCCACATCGCCTGCATTTTTGCGGCGGTGGTGGGAAGCCAGACCGATCCATCGGGATTGGCCATTTTGACAATTCGTCCGTCGGAATCGACCCACATCCGCGAGGTGAAGGGATTGAGGCGACTCATGACTTCATAGGCCGTTTTCCGGACTCCATTGATGTTGACCCGCTTTTGGCCCAGCACAGCCAATACATTCAGGCCCAGGTGCGAGGTACTGGTGTCAAAAACCACAAAGGCCATCCGGGAGTTTTTTTTGAGGTTGACGAGTCTGGGCCAAAGATAGCCCAGCACCGGCGGCAACACCGCGGGCATCCCGGGTCCGATGGAAAAGATCAGCGGCTTGTTATCTTGCCCTACGGTTACGGCGTCGCTTTGGCGCGAGACGTGAATGAGGCAGCGATACACCAGTTGTCCGGTGGGATGGGCGGCGTGGCTGAGAATTGGGAAAAAACCGGATTGCTCTACGCCCAGTTCGGTTTGCCAGTGTACTTCCTTGCCTGGAAATGGAGTAGGAATTCGCACCAAGGTAGCCTTTTTGGTTTTGGGGTTAATGACCACCCGCGTGTCATGGAGCATGGCGAGTTCCTTATTACGGAAGGGCATGACTGTTTCCGCTTCATCGAAAAAGGTGCTGTAATCCAACCGCGGGGCCTTGGCTCCCGGCTGATGATGAAAGGCCCAGAAATTAACGGATTTTCCCAGTTCCACGACACCGCCGGGCAAAAAGGTGCGGGAGTTGGTGGTGACAAAGACCCCCCCGAACCCATCCTGGTGTCCGGCGTAGGCATGCAGGCGCACGTAGCCTACGTCGGAATGTCTGATTTGCACGCGGTACAGATGGGGCAGTTTATTGAGGTGTTGTAACAGGTGGTGAACGCTTTGGCGTTTGAGCCAGTGGCGTCCGGCGGCAATGGCCTCAATTCGCCGCAGGGCGATTTTTTGCTTGTTGAGCAGGCGCAAGGTGGGGATCACGCGCTGGAACAGGGGCATGGTGGTGGATTGGTCCGCGGCGGGGCAGAAAAAGGTAAGCACATAAAATCGCTGTGGGGTTTGTTTAACAATGAGTTGTTGCCTAAGCAGGCGGATCGGGGCGTGATTGGAGATTGCGGAAAACTGAACCACGATTTCCGCCGCCGGACGCCCCGCCACTTTCAGTTGGACGTTTTTGAGGACCTGCACTTTCTGGAAATCTTTTTTCACCAGGGCAATGGTTTGCCGGGCCAGTTTTTTAAGGCCGACCGGATGGGCCATCAAACTCAGGTGAACGGTCATACCCCAGTGCCGCAAGGGGTACGTATATGTGGCCAGAGTCATGCCGTGGCGGCCTGTTCCGGTGAAGTGATCGGGCAGCCGAAGTTGAAAACCATCCGCATCATCGCGCCAGGTGGGTCCCATCTGTTCCGGCACGAAGTGGGCGTGCTCCCGGTAATAGGGCACGGCGGCGCGGATTTTAGCGGGGTGGGCAAGGCACCAAAGTGCGCCGGCGGTTAAACACGCGGCGATCGTCATGGTGCGGGCGGGTTGGATAATCTGGGAAAAAGCCGGCATGAGCACACCTGTTGCATGGGGTTAGAAAACGATTCGGGGTGGCCTACTTTAATGGGTAATCTTTTCCAGCCGCCCCAATAAGTATAAAAAAAAGCCATTGTCCGGCGCGGTGAGCGGGCCGGTTCCGGTGTAGCATAGCGCCTGAAGTTTATGGCCGCGTCTGATGGCTCCAAGCAACAAGAAACCGGGCTGATTGGGCGTGACGCCGGAGTACCAATAAAGGGTGGGTCGGTGGGGTATTTTTTCGACATTGTGATTGGTCCACTGAAGGGGCGGCAGTTGGCGGGCCACTTCCTGGTAGAGGTTGCGGCAGGCCATCTTGACCTCGGCGGTGTTAGCGTCGCCCGGCAGGGCCACCACAAACCGGTAGATCGTGCGGCGATTGGTGGGCGAGCCTTGCTGCCAGACGAACAGCGGCAGCGCCGGGCTTAAATGCAGCGACGCCGGAGCCACGGATACAAATCCTACTGAGGCGATGGTTTTATTCATTGCGGCCAAGGCTTGTTTGGCATTATCTGCTTGGCGGTTTTTGGTGAGAACGTAGGCGCAGCCAAGGCTCAGTGCCAGCAGCAGAGCCATAAAAATCGGGAGGCCTATTTTCCGAAAAGAGGATAATTTCTGGGCATCCATCATGGGGTCAATTTTACCGTAAACGCTTCGGCAATGGTAGCGGGCGGCCATCACCTTGGTCCGGTGGGCGGTGATAAAAGCTGTAGCCCAACGTGAAAGAAGGGTAAAAAGAGGTGGCGGTGGTGGTTCAAAAATGAGTGGATGAGGCTTGTTCGTCGGCATGATAACTGGAACGGACCAGCGGGCCGGATTCCACCACGGTAAAGCCCAGTTCCAGCCCCAGGGTTTTCCAGTGGGCAAATTCTTCGGGCGTGACCCAGCGGTCAATGGGTAAATGGTCTCGTGTGGGTTGGAGGTATTGGCCCAGCGTAAGGATATCCACCCGTGCGGCCCGGATATCTTTCAAGGCTTGCAGCAGTTCGTCGGGTTGTTCGCCGATGCCCAGCATCAAGCCGGTTTTGGTGGTAAATCCCTGGTCCTTGGCCCGCCGGAGAAGTTCCAGGGAACGGGCATATTTGGCTTGCGGTCGCACCCGCTGATATTGGCTGGCCACGGTTTCCATGTTGTGGTTGAGGATATCGGGCTTGGCCGCCAGTACGCGCTCTAAATCCACCCAGTGGCCGCAAAAATCTGGAATCAACACTTCAATGCGGGTGGTCGGCGAGGCTTGGCGGACGGCGCTAATGGTATCGGCCCATATAGTCGAACCGCCATCGGCCAATTCGTCGCGGTTGACGGAGGTGATTACCATGTGCTTGAGGTTCAGCTTGGCGGCGGCCTGAGCGACCCGTCGCGGCTCATCAAGGTCGAGGACGGGTGGGCGACCGGTGGCAATATGGCAAAACCCACAGCTTCGCGTGCAGACATCACCGAGAATCATAACTGTGGCGGTTCCCCGGCCCCAACATTCGCCCAAGTTGGGGCAGCGGGCCGATTCGCAGACGGTGTGGAGACGATTTTCATCCACGATGGCCCGCAGACGTGTGTAGCCGTGGCCGCCGGGAAGTTTCACTTTTAGCCATGGTGGCTTGCGGCCGGGCCGCGTAGGATCGGGCGGCTGAGCCGAGACGACCGGCAGAGAAACGGCGGGTTGAAAATTCAGACTCATGAGATTTAACCCCATCGGCGCGGCGGTTACGGCAGCGAACAGGCCCGGTGTCCGTTTGGCCAACGCCAAGGC
>JABEVA010000281.1 GCA_013044065.1 Phycisphaerae bacterium | reverse complement strand
TTCTCACGCTGCCGCCCGGCGTCGCTGAAACATTCAATGGGACATTCAAAGCCGCCAATGCACTGCAGTTGCAAACCCTCCAGCAGCTTGCCCAGATCGCGGGTCCGGCCTCCCTGCTTGATCCATTCCTTGGCCCGGTCAAGTTGCAATTCAACCCGGCGAAAGCCCGTGGCGCTGTAAGCGGCCAGTTTCTCCTCCAAAGGTTCGCCCGGAGCGGTGGAAGCGGTGGCGATGGCTATTTGCGGTGTTTTCATCTGAGCCTCAGTAATGGTGTGTCCTCTGTTTTCCGCGACTGTGGCCGCGAAATCTCTATGCTTTTGCACACCCTGTTATTCCCTTTCGCCGGCACTGCCCAAATCCAGCCATTGTCGGGCTATCTCCAAATCCTCCAGAGCTTCGTCCGCCGTGGCCAGAGGCGTGGATTCCTGGCGTACCGCCCGTAAAAAATTCATAGCTTGTTGCCGCATCGCGTCAATCCACGGCAATTGCGGCTCCACACACCTTGGTTCCTTGCCGCCGACGGGGTCACTATAAGCCCAGACCCGTCCGGGCCGGTTGATCGTCAGCGGTGCCGGCAATTCTATCCGTATCCATCCCTTTTCAAAACACACCAGCGCCTGCTCTTGCCACGCCACACTGTTGCGGTAGCACTCCATTTCAATCACCCCCGTCACACCCGAAACACTCCTCCCCGCCAGCAACGTACCTCCCGGGTCCACCCACGATACCCGGTAGCCTTCTCCCAGCAAATGCCGCAATAAATTCACTTGGTGAATGTAGTAATTCACAAAATCTGTGAACCGTTGGAACTCTTCCGCGCTCATCGCGGCCGGGGCCGCATCCGGCTGCATCACCGGGTACGGCTCGTCGCTATGCACCAATCCGGAAAATCCACCGGCGATCCAGTCTCCCGGCGGCATCGTGATGCGCACATAACGCATCGCCCCCATTTCCCCGGAAGCTTTCCATGCCTCAATCTGCCGCCGCGCCCACATCACCGCCGGGTCACTGCGTTTGTGATACCCCACATACCACCGCCCACCCGCCGCCCGATTTTGGTCCAGCAATTGCCGGCCAACAGTCAGCGACCCTGCCATCGGCTTTTCCGTCATCACCGGCAAGCCCGTAGCCAACACTTGTGGCAAAATGGATCCATGGTGGGTAAAAGGCCCAATACATACCAAAGCATCAAGACTCTCACGTTCCTGCGCCAGCAACTCGCCCAAATGTGTGTACACCCTGGGCACGCCATACCGCCGGCCCACCGCTGCGCCCAAACCCGGCCGCAATTCCGCCAGCGCCACCACCCGACAGCCATCCAGCGCAGCATAATTGCGCAAGTGCGCAGCCTGACCCATCGAGCCTGCACCAATAAAACCCAAACAGATGGGCGATGTACGTGACGTTGTCATAAAATTCACTTTCGAGGGGCCACCATCCTCCGCCAACTATAATCACCCGACGTGCCGGTGAAACTCCAATGGCCTCAAACGATGTGGCCATAAATTGTGCCAACGCACCAACCACCTCAGCCCAGGCTTGTTTCCCTGGGCCCTCCCCTACAAACAGCCTTGACGCATCCAAACCCCCGCTCGTGCCGCCAGCCTCACCCACCCGATCACGGTAATGGCCGACCGCCCAAACTTCGCTGATTCGCATCCACCGCATTGCGGATGTTGCCCACCATCGTGCCCACATGGAACGGCCCGCGCCGCGGGCCATAATAATCCGGGTCATCGGCGTAGTATATTTCCAAAAGCCCCCGCTGGGCCGGAATGTCAATGAATTGCCACTCCGAAATGCCATAAACCGGATGAATGATGTAATTGTAGCCCGTCTTACCCGCCTTCTTCGCCAGCACCTGGCGGATATGGGCCCCAAGCGCTACCGCCTGCCGCGAACTGTTGTAATAATTTACCAGCATTGCATTGCACTTTTTGCTGTAAAACATCGAACATTGAATGCCCGGCTTGCCAAAGTCCACGCCCGAACACGCCTTGGCGTTATAGTAAACCACATCTGCGGAACCCGCCGGCAACGCCGCCATCACCTTTTTCATCCATTGCTCGTAAAGCTCATCGCCGCCCGGAACGCTCTCCAGTGTCGGAAAGTTCAGCAGATGCTTATTCATGGCCGTGAGCGTTTCTTCCGGATCACGGCTGGATTGTGCCCGCAACCCTGGCATGTTAAGCGCATTGGCCGCGGCGAATTTCCACTCTGTTGCAAACCCCACCGCCACACGATAATCCATCCCGGCAATGAACAGTTTTAAAGTTCCATCCTCCGCCCGTTCAATTTGCTCCCCGGTTTCCGCATCATAAAAATACTTGAGCCGCCCCGCGGCAAATTTCTCCAACTCTCCCGGATGCACCCTTTCTATCACCGAATTCTTATTCTGATTGGAAATAAATAACAGCGCCCTCCCCTTGGCGGTGTAGGTTGAAATGTACGTTGTTTTCTCGGCGGGTCGGGGTTTCGTATCGTTGTCATAATACGGATGCCAATGCACGCTCGCGTCGTCCAGCCAGAAAACATCCAGCGCGTCAAGCCAGCGATCGCAAAACCCGGCATTGTCATCGCTGCCGGAAAAGTTGGTGATGTCATGCAGCAGCAACCGACTGAAAATCTCGCGCCAGTATTGGCGCACTGGCCCGATGTTCGGATACGGCGATTCCGGAGTCTGGGGAAATGGATACCAATCCAGCACCATTCCCCACTGTTTAGACGCCATCACGCGAATCTGCCCCAGCGTAAAGAGTTTAGTGTACAAATATTCCCCATTAAGCATCTTCCGGCAAAAACTCCGCCCCGGCAGTACCGGGGTTATCGCATTCGCCCAGATGTATGGACTTGTAACCTTGCCCGCTTCAATCGCCGTGGTGGCAATGCGCTTCATAAAATCTCGCGAATTCCAGATCGCACTCGTCGTTTCCTTTCGGCCATCATCACGAATATAGCCATAACCGTTGGGAGGATCGTAGAAATATACGTACGGCGGATTGTCCTGATAGATAAAACTGATATCCGCATGGCGAACCTCCTGCTCGTACCACCACGTGCGATACCGAATGTTCGTCGCACCCACATTAGACGCCGATTCCACCCGGATAAATGGATTCACCGGCAGGTGCGCTTCCTCCATCATTTTTACCGCCCAATCCGGCGGTGCCGGCGGCTTTTGTTTGTTCCAGCCCAACCCCGAACCCCACTCATGCCAGAATTGCAGATATTCCGGCGTACCACCGCATTCCGACACCGCCGAGGCCATCGGCCCTGCCTGGTCCGCGCCGCTCCCCTTAGCATACTTTTTAAGCAGCGGCAGCGTCAGAAAGCGTCCGTAAGTCGGATAGGATCCATTCGTAAACCAATCCGTAAACAGAATCCCATTTTTATACGGTTGGCGGTGACCCTGATTGCGCCATAAACGCCCATTGGTTGGCATGGCCTTAAACGGGCTTGCTTGCAGCGCAAATTCAAAGGTCCGCTCCTTCGTCAGGTGCAGCGGGCTGTTGACAAACCACGCCGTGTAAATCACCTCATCACCTTGGCGCTCCAACCGGGCCGCCGCCAGGTTTTCATCATTGTGCATACCCTCTTCCGAAGCGCAGGAATACACCAAGCCGCGCTCGTTATCACCCAGCCAGAAGTAGGGTGGCATGTTGCCGATGCGGAACCAGTTGCGGCTCGGAAATGCTTTGGAATCCCAAAGTAGCCCCTGCTTTTTATCCAGTTCCCCCATGCACTCTTTTTGCGGACCCAAAATGCGTCTCCACGTCACCGCCGCTTCAATCAACTCCGCCACGCTCTCCTTAAAACGAATCTCCAGCCGCAAATCCCTCAATTCCACCACCTTTGTGGTGGGGGCCATCTGCACCGCAAACCGGTAAAAACCATCGTAGCTGAACTCTCCACGCACCTGCAGCGTCAGCCCATCGCCGGAAAAGCTCTGCCGATACACCGCCGCCCCGTTGCCCACCGCCTTTAGTTCCACCGCCCCACCCCTGAGCACCATGAGCGGCTGCGATCCTACCTGTGCCATGAACACCGCCGGCCGCGAAAACAAGCTCCGCCCCGCAGCCGTAATCTGCTCCAGCAGCGCATCGCCCCCATGCCTGTAGGTA
>JABEVA010000035.1 GCA_013044065.1 Phycisphaerae bacterium | reverse complement strand
GGGTCGGACCAATTGGTGTCCGTGGCACCACCGTCGCCAGTCCAAAGAGCCAGATTAACGGTACCAACCGTTGTTGCCCGGGCCGTTGAACCGGCAGCCGTAATTCCCGCGACTGCCACCGCCGCAGCCAATGCCAGTGCACTACTGCAAGATGAATTGAATTGGGTTCGCATGATAAAATCCTCCAATACGAACTGCCACTAAAAACAACCGGCAATGTAAACGCCACACCACCATAAACATTTGGTTCATTCCAGCCGCCGCCGACTGCGGCACCAAGCCGGAAAACTCGCCCGCGAAACGCCAGACTACCTCGCCAGTCACCGCACGGGTGTTGAGGTCAATACCAAGTATACATGTTTCCGACAGCATGTCAAATAAAAAAGTACGAAAATTAAAAATTATTTTTTGGAATATCTTTATTCCACATTCATCATGCGTGCGCCCACGAGCAATCGTCTTACTCTCAAACAATTATTGACCAACAAAAGCCCCGTTTAACGCGGCCACTGCCCGCCTGCGGTCACTCTGGCCAAGCGGCCCGCAGAACTTGGGCCGCAGTTCTGGCTCCCTGCTGCGGATCAGGTAGATCGCGCACATCAACGAGTAGGGTGCCGTTCCAGTTGCGGCCTTCGGTGCGGGCCAGAATTTCCGCAACCGGCAGATATCCTCGACCCAATTCCGTCGGGCGAAACGACTTTCCGGTCTGGAGGCTATCGGCAAGCGTCCACATTCCCACCCAATTGCCCAATCGATCGGCCGCTTGCAGCAAAGTCGGCCCATCCAGCGGCAAGCGCAGGGTATCCATATTCGCCCGCAAATGCACGGCTCCCAAACGGCCCAACAACGCCAGGAGAAAATCAACCGAGCTGCTGGAAAGACACAATTTCAGGCCTGCCTGGTCGGCTTCACCAGCCAGCGCTTGCACCGCCGCCACCACTGGCTCCGAAAGCGCCAATGCTGATCCCGGTGAACTTTCTGGAGAACCTGCGTAAAGGCTTACCGCAAAGGCTCCCAGATCGTGCGCCAGGCGAATGGCCCCAACCGTCGAAGCCATAACCCGATCCAGAGTTTTGCCGTCAAACAATCCACCCCGCGCGGAAACCGCCCGAATGCAGGCCAAACGTAGGTGCTGCCGCTGCAATAGATGACGCAAGTGTCGCCGCGCGGTTCGGCCGAAATCCAGGCCGGCCAACTCCGGATGACCATTGGCCACGGCAATGCCCGCAAATCCCGCGTCGCGAGCCACAAGCAGCGCCGCCCGCAAGTCCGGCCCCAGCGCGTCGATCGCCAGGCTGGCGGAAATGGGCCAATCAGTTTGCATCAAAGGAGTGCTCATCGGAAAGCCTCAATGTCTGGGCAATAAGTCGAAGGGTTTCGCGCTGGGGCCGGCGAATTTCATGACGTTCGATGCGGGCCACCGTTTTAGCGTCAATGCCGGGAAAATCCTCCCGTCTCAAGCCCAGTCTTCGGCGCAGCATGCGCACCTGCCCGCCCAACGATTCGTCCGCCGCCCACTCTCGGCGTCGAAATTCCCGGCGAAACCGAACATCGCATTGACAGCGAATCTCGGCGGCAGAGAGCCTGCTTGATCCGATCTCAACGTTGCGCCCGCCATCCACGATGCGCCAGCTACCCGCTGAGAATTTTACCGCGTGCACGCGTTGGTCAAGCCAATGAGCTTGCACCACCAGTGGGCGCAGGTCGCCGGACCAGAAAGTAACGCTCGCCGTCCCCGCATCCGGCAGCACGCCGATGAGGCGTTCATGCCGATCCGGTGCGGAAAGAATTTCCAGGGTTTGTTCCGCGGTCCCTGCGCCTGCGGTATGCATATAGATAACGCGATTGAACCCGCGCTGGAGGCACGGTAGAATTTCCACACGTGGACAAAATAACACCACCAGCGAACCGCTGCAGCGGGTGGTGCCGGCCAGAATATTCACAACTTGATTCAGAACCGTGCCATCGCTGATAAGAAAAATGCTTTGCCGATGACGCTGGTCCAGCAGCGTGCCAGCCAAGCTGGCATCCGTCAGCCAATGCACCGCGATTTGCCGCTTCCGAAGTGCTTCGGCGGTGAATTTTGTGCCCACGATGTAGACTCCTGATCGTCCATGATCCCGTCAAACACGAAGTATTTTATAGCATCCCTGGGGCCAGGTACAAGTGAGTCGTTGCCGCTTGGACAAATTTCCACACCTGCCAAGACTGGCATTGGACCATACTGTTGAGCTAAAATGGCGGCTATGAAAGCAGATTCCATAGAGCAATCCGTCACTCCTCCACCCACAGCCCTTAGCATGGGCCTCAAAGAATGGGCCATCGTTTGCCTGGCTCTCGAGCAGGGCCAACAGGCGGTCTTGCTGCGCAAGGGTGGTATTTATGAAGCCGCGGGTGAATTTGAATTGGAACATCGGGAATTTGTGTTGTTGCCGACCTACCTGCATCAGAAAGCCGCCAGCGTAAAGCCGTCCTGGCGAAGCCACATTTCCACAGTGGCCACTGAGCCGGATCAGATTTTGGTAAAATCCTGGGCCAGAATGGAGCATATCTTCCCTGTGCCCAGCCGAACCGCGCTGGAGGCTTTGGACGATCTTTATCTGTGGGACAAGCCTCTGCTGGACATGCGTTTTGCGTATCGCCCCAATTCTCCGCTGTATCTGATTTTGCTCCAGACCTTTTTGCTGGCTACTCCAACGACTATTGTCAATCATCCCGCGTACGCCGGCTGTAAAAGTTGGGTTCCACTGCTTGCCAAGTTGGATCTCCGCGGCAGCGTACCTGTGCTGCCACCGGCAAAAATTAAACAACTCTCCGAGCGTATCCAAATGGCATTCGCCGCTTGAAAGTGTAGCGACCACCGCCCGGCGGACCGGTTAAACGGAACTCGGTCGATCCGGATCGGTAACGGGAAGATATTGGTAATGACGCAGCAACTTCAGCAGACCCTCACTGCTTTGCGCCTGGGCAAAGGCCATTTCCGCATCCGTTATGCCAACGCATAAAAGCAGATCCACGCGACCCGAAGCCAGCTCAAAACCCGTGGGAATATGATCCGGCGTGCAGATCAAGACATTGTGAATGCGGCATGTTGGCAGGCCGTCCAACGGGCCGCCCAACGCAATGCGATCCAGCGGCTCAATAAGCTCCCCATGGAGCTTTCCGCTGGCGGTTAAAATATTCACCGCCGCCAGCCATTGCAGCACCCGCACGCACCATGCCGCCTGGTGCGGTGATTGCATCACCAATTCACAGCCCAGGCCGCTGTATTGCCCCGGCTGGATATCCCGCGAATGAATTCCCCATGGATTAGACAGCGCAGTGGTAACATAGGCCCAATTAGGCCGATTGGGCTGAGGCGGGGATTCGAGCACCGCATGGGTGAGCCAACTGGGATCTACCGCGTTGCAACCCAATTGATGAAACAGCGGTGCCGCCAAGGGAAATATCTTTTCGGAAAAGGTGCCAAAGATTGCAGGATAGACGCGCTCTTCCCGCTCGATCCATATCTTTTCAAACCAGATGCGCCGAGATTCTTCATCGTAAGATTGCATGGAGCGCCCGAGCCAACCTGCTTCAGGTGCCGGTATTAACAGGAGGCGGAGTATTGTTTTCAAACAAGGTGCGTTGTTCGCGTTTCTGAGCCTTGCGTAACTGCCGACGATTTCGTTCGCTCGGCTTTTCATAATAGGCAATGCGCTTCATGTCTTTGATAAGCCCCTCTTTTTCGCAGAGCTTTTTGAAGCGGCGCAGCATTTGTTCAACCGTTTCGTTCCCACGAGCCTTCACTTTGAGCATACCAGACCAGCCTTTATTAAACCATTCTTAAATCAGGGAAAGTTACTATAATGGATAGGGGCAGGAGTTGCAAGTTGCACCTGATGGTTCGGCCGGAGGTACGGCTTTGGACCAGAAGCTGTGACTGGGTCGATATAAAATCAAGGCTTGCCCTGCAATAGCGGAGCAGGCGTGTCGTTGTAACAAGAGGTATGGCATTCTATGGATTCGGACGCCATTGCGGTCATGCTGGCAGGATGCCGGCGCGGTGACACCGCCGCTTGGGATGCGCTGGTGGAGGCCTATTGGCAAAGGCTTTATGGCTATGCCTTACGGGCCACTAAAAACAGCGAATTGGCCAGAGACTTAGTCCAGGAAACGTTCCTGAGAATCGTACAGAAAATAGAAAAATACGATCATCAGGGTAAGTTTGAAGCTTGGCTTTTTCGCATTCTGGTAAATTTGGTCAGAGACCACGGGCGCGTCAGTGCCCGCAGACCTGTGCGGTCGACTGTGAGTAAAGATGGTGACGGAACCAATGACATTACCGACGACTTACCAGGCAAATCACCGTCGCCTGCGGATTTCCTCCAACACGATGAGGATGTCCTGCGGATGGAGGCCGCTTTGGGCCGCCTTTCAGAGATCGACCGTCAGGTTCTGTTGCTGCGGCACTATGGCGATATGCCGTTTAAGGATATTGCCCGCGTTCTTAACTGCCCCATTGGAACCGTGCTTGCCAGAGCTCACCGGGCCATGGGCAAGCTCCGTCTACTTATGGAGGTAACCGATGAAAAATCTTAGCCTGTCCCAGACCTGCTTGTTGGATGTATCGGGGGAACTCGGTCCGCGGGCGGCCCGTCGGTTGCACACGCACGTGGATCTTTATCCCGCGGCTCATCTTGAATATGAGTTGATCCGCAGCCGCTTTAACATGCTCCGCTCTTTGCCGCGCTTTCAAGATCAGGCCGACGAAGCAGCCAAGGCCCGTGTGGCCGCATCCATCAAATCCGGAATTCATGCCGCACTTCAGCAGCAACGTCGGCAACAACGGCACCGGCAATGGAGTCGCCTGTGTTTTCAGGCGCTCTCGGTGGCGTCCGGCATGGCCGCATGTCTGGTTATTGCCGGCGGTATCTATGTCGTCCAAATGCGTACCCTGGCGCGCCATCAACGCATGTTGGATGCGGAATCCGCGTTCCGCGATGTGGCCCATGCCTCACTGCCCAATCAGCCCGATTCCACCTATGCCGTGGTTTCACACGAAATCGCCGCTTTGCGGGCGACTCACGGCCTGGCTGCGACCTCCAGTATTGGCAACATCCACATGATGCGGCTCCTGCAGGCTCTGGATAAGGTGGCTACCGCCGCCGCCTCTTCGGCCACCGGCCAGCCGTCTGAATAAGTTACCACGTTTCAGTTGCACAGCGGTCCGCACGCGGGCCAGTGATCTTGCATTGGCGGACCCGGTGGTTTCAATAACTATTGGCGGCTTTGTAACCGCTTGATCGCCCGACCTTGCTTAGGAGTTGAATTGATGTTCAAGATTTATTCCAATTTCCCCCTCCACCATGGTGTAAAATTCGTAAGCATCCGCATGTTGGCTTGTGCCACCATGCTGACCTTGGCTTTGACCCGTACCGTATGCGGCGCGCCGCTGCACCCGCCTTCCCAATTGACAGCGCCGCAAATTCAGAAAATTCTTCAGTTTTTGGAAACCACTGATCC
>JABEVA010000280.1 GCA_013044065.1 Phycisphaerae bacterium | reverse complement strand
TCAGTGGATAGTTGAGCGACCGGGCGTTGATAAGATGCACCGACCGGCCATGATCGCCGATCCGCAACGTGCCGGGGCGAATGGCCTGCGGCGGTGCATGCACCCACCGTCGCCGTGTAAAAAGAGACCGGCGAAAGACCACGGGCGTGGAGGTTTTCGCCCCCTGCTGGTAAAGGCGCAGGTTACGGAAAATCCATTCATTGCGCCGCTTCGCCCCGGAGCGGCCCGCCGGCGTGCATTTGAAGTAGAGGTAACGACAGCGACCTCGCAACTGGGGCAGGCGGCCCAGCGCAATACGATAATGCCAAAAACGGTTGGGGCGGTTCCAATCCGGGCTGGTAAAATGCCGGGAGTGAGTCGGGTAGGGACCATGGGGGAAGCTGCAACTGACGATGGAAGAAAGCGGTGCGCTGGTGCCGACACTCCAAAACTTGGAGGCGAAATAATATTGGTAATTGGGATTTTTGGGATGGTCCGGCGAAGGCGGGGTAATGGCCAGGCCGCTGGCATATTGCATGCGCCAGTCGCCCGCCCTGTTGTAAATGCAGGTGCCATGCGGTCCGATCCACTGCCCCATGTTCGCGTCATAGCCGACACCCCCGAGCTGAATCGAATTAGTGGTGCGGGGCTGGACGGTGAATACGTGGTTGTTGTAGGCCCGGGAGGCCGGTGGCGGCGGCGTGCCCGGCGGCGTAAGGGCCATGGCCGTACAGGATACCAGGCCATACATCCCCGGGCTGTTCGCCGGTGTGGTATTGTTCACTTGCCCCGCATAGGAAACCCGCACCCGGCTGGTCGTCATCCGAAAGGTGTAAAGACCTGCAGAAATGCCGGTGCTGCTGGCGGGCTGGCTCTGCCGGGATTCCACTCCGTCCCAATATAATACGTAACTGCCCGGAGCCACCACCGCATCGCGCAGCACATAACCGACCGAAGCATTGTGTGGATTGACCACATCAATCGTCACGCGAACAGACCTCCGGCCCGGAACTTTCAAGTGCAGGCAAGCCACCGCCGATTGCGCCAGCGGTGGTCGCCATTGTTGAATGCGAAAGCTGCGGATGGCATACCATTTACCTTGATCCGGCGGCAGCTGCAGAAGTCTATTGCTGATGCCGATTCCCGGCAGCAACATCGCCCCCGCCTTGGGCAGCCGCAGTGGCGGACGAAAGAACGCCCCGGCCCGCCGGCCGTTGATGGTGAGAACGGGTTTGGCCCGGCCCCCGAATCGTAATACCACATGGTTGGTCCCCACCGCGTGAAAGAAACTCCGGCGGGCCGCAACAGGAGTCAGGCCGGGCGCGCTGCCCACGATCGGAGTAAACTCGTCATCGCCGCGGTTGATCGTAAATGGAGACCACCAGGCATACGGCACACCGGGCATCTGGTTGAAATAGGACTGCCAGGCGAAGCTGACTTTGGTGGGATAGTTGCTGATGGCCCGCTCGACTTCAAAGCCGGAATTAATGGTCTGGCTGGCGCTGGGAGGATGGGCGGCCAGGTGCGGAAACCGAAATACAATTCCCCGGGCGGTTCTGACCATGCGCGGATTCCCCCATTTGCTGTAGGCAAAAACGCGGGTACCCGGCGGCGGCGTCTGGCCGGAAAAGTCATAAATCGTCTGCCAGCCCGACGCGGCAGTTCCGTGGCCGGAAGGACGGATTGGGGTAATGGTGAGTTGTGCGAGATTGGTGTGCAAAGCCTGTGTGCCGGAAAGCCCCGTTGCCGGCGCAGCGCCGCCCACCAGCGCGATAAGTCCCAGCAGGCTGCAGTGCCGTACTTGATGCATTTGCCAATTCCTTTACTCAAGACTGGCTTACTATGGTTCAATCATGCGGCGTGGCATGACGGAGCCATTCTGTCCGGGTGATCTGTGCGGCGCGAAGTCCGGGGCGGGATCAAGCAGTTAACACCTGTCACTATCCACCTCATCATTTATGCTTTTTGACCACCGGTCGTGAATACTCTGTCCAATGGTCCGTGCGGAACGGAGCCATGGGCAATTGCGCCCGATTATAAAGGCTGTTTTGCGGGTTTAGGCCCCAGGCATAGCGCACCGCCGCTGGATGGGGTACCTTGGCGCTGCTGACGACCACCGTTGGGCCATCAATTTTCGCCTTGGCCCAATAGAATTTTTTATCGCGGCCGGCCACGGCAAATCCGATAATGGGTTTGCCATTACTGGTCAGGCCACCGTCCACATGGCGGAACAACAGTCGCAGCTTATGCCCCTGAATCTGCATTTTCTTAAACACCGGTCCGCTGTACACCACCTTCTGGTGATAGACTTTGGCCAAGGCCAACAGGGCCAGACGCTTGCCGACTGGTCGTTTGCGGGGCGGATGGAGATTGGCATTGTGGGGGCTTACCGTGTCCACGGTAACCACCAGACCGCAGTTGGGGACGCGGCGCGCCGTGCGGGCCTGGGCCTCGCGCAGCTCCGACCACGTGTCTTTCGCCCAGGATGGATCCTGGGGTTCTTTGGCTACCGATTGCACACCGGGCAACTGCACAATGTAAAATGGAAAATTCCCCTCACCCCAGAGCCTGCGCCAGTCGCCGATCATCGCCGGCAGAAGTTTCCGATACTGCCACGCATAACCCGCGTTAAATTCGCCCTGATACCAGATTACTCCGCGAATCCGATACGGTATCAGCGGGATAAGCATGCCATTAAGCAGATGCGC
Organism: Phycisphaerae bacterium; assembly: GCA_013044065.1. Lineage (GTDB taxonomy): Bacteria > Planctomycetota > Phycisphaerae > WQYP01 > WQYP01 > JABEVA01. Next base: position 1,933 of record JABEVA010000280.1, on the reverse strand, counting down.
CGGATCCTCCCAGTAAAAAGGGGAGTAGCCGTAGTAAAACGGTTTGGGCTTCTTAAGCCCTTTCGCCCGGCCCGTCGCCCGCCACTGGGCCAGGGCCTGATCGTATTGTCTGGTGCGGATCGGGTACCAATGCAATGCACCCTGGTATTGATCATACAGCGGCCGCAACCGCGGTATACGTTTTAAGGTCTGCAAGCTCGTCCAGGCCTGCGCCACGGATCCCGACACGGAATTATTGATGATGCCCACCGGCACGTGCAATTTTTCCTGTAAATCCCGGGCGAAAAAATACGCCACCGCCGAAAACGGATTGGCGCTTTGCGCCGTACACAACTGCCAGCGTAAATTCACTGAGTTCTTGTTGAACAACGGCTTGGGCACCGGCCAATATTTCCGCGGGAAGCTTTTCCAAGCGGTGTCGAAATTATGCTTCGGATACCGGGCCGATATAAATGGCACATGGAACAGGCGCAACTCCGGGTCGGGCGTCACCTTTACCTTGGGGTGGTTGCCTCCCAGCGGATAGGACATGTTCGATTGTCCGGAGGACAGCCACACCTCGCCCACCAGCACATCGTGAATGGTGATGACATTGGATGCGCCGGCGATGGTCAGCGTCAGTGGCTTGGCGGTGGCCTTCATCGGGGCCAGCCGCACCATCCACTTGCCCCGCCCATTCGCCACGGTTTTTAGCCGTTGCCCGCCGATCGACACCGTGACCGGCTCACCCGGTGCTGCGGTACCCCATACAGGATCGGGGGCGTGCCGCTGTAACACCATGTGATTCCCGAACAGGCTTATCACCTGAACCTTCGCCAGGGCGGGGCCGGATGTTGCGGCCAGCCCCAGCAACATCAGCACCACCCCCGCGCATAATTGCATTGCCCGTATGGGGAAAAGAGACTTTCGCATCATGATACAACTCCTTTTCATGGGTAAAATTCCGCGGAATATTGATCCGCAACACCTGCGATGAAAGGTTCCGACCGGTTTCCACTGACCTGGCGGGACGCTAACGATTTTTATCTCCCAAAACCGGAAACCTATCCGTCCGAAAGGGAGAGGCGGGTAGCTTGGCCTGATTGCACAGATTGGCTCCGGGAAAAACATCCCAGTCATAACGCACCGCCACGGGATGCCGGACCTGCGGAGACCACGCCACCACAGTGCGACCGACGATTTTGGCCCGGGCCCAGACAAAGTCCCCATTTTTACCGGCCACGGCAAAGCCGTTAAGCGGTTTACCGTTACGGGTGGTTAATCCTCCAGCGATATGGGTGAATCTGACAATGATTCTGCCGCCGCGAATATGCATGGATTGATAGACCGGACCGCTCCAGATTACCGGCAGGTGATAGACCTTGGCTTCCGCAGCCAGCGCCAGGCGGTAGCCCACCACCGGTTTGTTCTGCGGATGCATATCCACGTTATTGCCGCGATTGTCACATGTCACCACGGTGGCTGTATGAGCGACGGTCTGTGACGCCTGCATTTGCGCTTCGCGCACGGAGGCAAACCAGTCGCGCATGTAGGGATGTTGGGACGAGCCGGGAAAGGGACTTTTTTTGGCACGGGCGATGTTGGGCAGTTGCACGATCAAAAATGGCAGACGGGCATTATTCCAGTGCCGCCGCCAGTCCCGGATCAGCAGCGGCAGCAGCCGGTGATACTGCGCTCCACGCTCAAAATTGGACTCTCCCTGGTACCACACCACACCGGCCAGCGCCATGGGGATCAACGGCGCGATCATACCGTTGTAAAGTCCGGCTGGATGGGCCACGCCATAATGATATACCTTCGGATCAATGATAATCGGGCTGGTGGATGGCGATTTCCCCGACCAGCACGGAAACAGCGGATGCCGGGGCAGTGGTTTGTGAGCGGCACGGTCGGCCGCCGCGGCCCGGCGATAAGCTTTCATGGCGTGCTGATA
>JABEVA010000034.1 GCA_013044065.1 Phycisphaerae bacterium | reverse complement strand
GCTTAGCACGGCCTTTTTCTGGTAGGCCCCCGTAAACCGGTCCAGGGCCTCGGAATCGATGCGCCCGTCAAGATGGCTGATCAGGGCCAGCACCATGCCATAAACCCGTGGAAATCCGGTCAGCGGTCCACTGGACAATTGGGGCAGTTCCAGCGAATAGCGCCGCGGCAGATGCCGCCGGATCAATAAAATTTGCTTTTCCACCAGATAATAATTGTCCAACAGCCATTCGGCCGCGGGCGAAACATGTTGGCCGCCGTTTAGAGCTTCATTGACCAGTTGATAGGCCGAAAGCAAAACCCGCTGACTTTCCGCCAGCCGCGGCAACAACCGATCGCCGGTGGCCACGGCGGGTTTTCCCGGCCATGCGGCCGCCATTTCCCCGGCGAGTTGTTCCAATTGTTCGATGCTCAGCAGTTCTTCGCGGAGCGGTTCCTCCGCGGTGGCGGCGGAGGCGGAGACCGCCGACGGACGAAAAACGGTTTTGTTTAACAGACCCAAAGCATATTCCTTTTAGGCGGCGAGAGCGGACCAGCCAAAAGCATCCCGCCACAAGGGATGATAGCACAAAATTGGATGGCGTGGACACTTTCTGAAAAAATGTTTTTTTTCGGGCGGGTGATACGTATTGCAAGATAGAGCAGCGCGGACCGCCGGGCGTCCCGCGCAGCTTTTTGGTCCCGTGGCCGGCCTCGGGAAATATTTTCCTGGAGTGGGGCTGTGTTGCTTCAGTCGAAACAGGAGAATCGGTCGGTCGGCATACGGTGTATAATAGTGCCGCAACCAGGAGACCGTTTTATGTCCAGTTCACGTCGTCAATACAGCGGAGCCGAGAAGATGGCCATCCTGCGGGAGCACCTGCTCGAAAAAACGCCCGTTTCCGATGTATGCCAAAACCACGGTCTGACACCGGGCATGTTTTATGAATGGCAGAAGAAGCTCTTCGAACATGGGGCGATGCTTTTTGACCCTGCAACCGCCGTGGCGGGTCACAACCGCGTTGATGCTAAAAAAGATGGCCGCCGTGGTGTACGCTGGCAAATGCTGGACCGCAATCCGTTTGACGGCATCGCCGCCGGAGGTCAATACAACGAGGCGCGAAAGCGTTTTATTCCCCAGGCGGACGTGGCCAAGGTACTGGCCGCTTGTCCCGACAGTCAATGGCGTATCTTGGTGGGGTTAAGCCGCTTTGGTGGCTTGCGTATACCGTCCGAAGCGTTGCCGCTGACGTGGCAGGACGTGAACTGGGATACCAACACGCTGCTGGTGCATAGTCCCAAGACGGAACACCACGAAGGACAAGCCAGTAGAACCATACCGTTGTTTCCCGAACTGCGGCAGGTGCTGCTGGAAGCCTTTGAAGCGGCCCAACCCGGCACAACCCGCATTATCACCATGGCCGACAGCGCCCAGGTGAACTGGCGCACAACCTTGAACGCATTATCCGCCGTGCCGACCTTACGCCGTGGCCCAAGCCGTGGCATAACATGAGAGCCTCGCGGCAATCCGAACTGATGGCCGAATACAACCTACCGGTGGCGTGCCGATGGCTTGGCAATAGTCCCGCTGTGGCCGCCAAGCATTACGCTATGACCGTCAACCTGGACGCCGACTTCAGCCGCGCCACCGGCCAGAAAACAGGCGCAGTAAAAGGCGCAGTAAAAAGCGCAGCAGCAAGCAGCAGTTTGGACGTGCAAGGCCGTGCAGGCGAACTGGCAAAAGTGGTAAATATAAGGGAATTGCACAATGACGCACGTACACGTAACGCTATGCAAAGTAGGCTACTGGGCGCGGCAGGATTCGAACCTGCGTAGGCATAAGCCAGCGGATTTACAGTCCGCCCCTTTTGGCCGCTCAGGCACACGCCCCTGTGGACCGTGAAGTATAACAAAGCCCGCCAATATCGCCAATTCATTCTCCAAGATGCTAGACCGAGAAGTTCCAGATTCATAAACCTCACGAGGAAGGGTTGACAAGGGACCGGGGTGAATGGGGGCTCAATCCCGATGCCTCGGGAGATGAAAAGTGGCGGATATTTTCACCAGGCCAGGGTTAAACCAGAGACCGGATCCGAGCGAGACATGCGATTACAAGCGATGAAGCCGTATCGCGTGGGCGATTCTGATCCTGGTACGTATTAACAAAACGGCGGCTATGCGCTTTGTATACAGCGTCTCTTTATCGTCAAGCGTGCTTAATCGGAAGCCGGTTCCACGTCTTCCTGAGCGTCATCGGAGCCGCCGCCCCCGGGCGGGGGAACAGGTGGAGCAATCAGCCCAAGGGTGGCCAAAATGGATCCGTCCAAAAAGCCTTCCAGCTTACGGGAACGCACCGGGTGCTGGAGCTTGCGAATGGCCTTGGCTTCCACTTGTCGAACGCGCTCTCTGGTGACCTTAAAAATACGTCCGACTTCCTCCAAGGTATAGGTATAGCCGTCGCCAATACCATAGCGCAACTTAATGATTTCGCGTTCTCTGTAGGTCAAAGTTTTGAGCACTTGATCAATGCGATCACGCAGCATTTCCTGGGTGGCGGTTTGCACTGGATTTTCCGCCGCCTCGTCTTCAATAAAATCGCCGAAGTAGGAATCCTCGGATTCGCCCACAGGCCGATCCAGGGAAATCGGATGCCGGGCGATTTTTAGAACCCGCCGACATTCGGTCACGGGCATTTTAGCTTCCTTGGAAATTTCTTCGATGGTAGGCTCACGGCCCAGATCCTGGAGCAGCTTTTTGCTGATGTTGCGCAGCTTGGACATGGTCTCAATCATGTGCACGGGAATTCGGATCGTGCGCGCATGATCGGCAATGGCCCGGGTAATGGCCTGACGGATCCACCAGGTGGCATAGGTACTGAACTTATAGCCCCGGCGATATTCGTATTTGTCCACGGCACGCATCAAGCCGGTATTTCCCTCCTGGATAATGTCCAGAAAAGAAAGCCCGCGGTTGCGGTATTTTTTCGCGATCGACACCACCAGCCGCAGGTTTCCACCCGAAAGCTTCCGCTTGGCATCCTCATACTCATTGAACACCAGTTGAATGGATTGACAACGCCGCTGCAAGGCATCGGCATCTTCCAGCACCAGGTCCATCAAGCCCTGATATTCGTCGGTCATGGCCAGGCGATCATCTTCGGAAAGCTTCAGCGATTTGTCGTTAAGCCGACCTTTCAGGCGAGAAAGTTTGGCGCTGATGGACTGAAGTTTCCGCATCAGGGGTATAATTTTGCTGGTGCGCAGAGACAACTCTTCGAGCAGGCTGACGATTTTGCGGCGGCTGCTTTTCAAGCGGACTTCGGCTTCCAGCCGATGCTGGGCATTGGTGGCTGGATCAGTTATTTTTTCCCAATCTTGGCGATTGCGTTCCAGAATCCTGCGAATGGTGTTGAGATTTTCCGGAATGCGTTTGCTGATGGTGGCCTTGGCATCAACCTCGGCGGTGGAAATACGCATGGTGCGATCAAAGGGCAATTCTCCGGATTGCACCAGGGCCAGAATGTCTATGGCGCTTTGTACGCAACTGTCACTCTCCAGCACCTTCTTGCGAAAGGTCATCCGGGTGAGTTCAATTTTTTTTGCCAGGCGGATTTCTTCATCGCGGGTGAGCAGCGGTATTTCGCCCATCTGGGTGAGGTACATGCGTACCGGGTCGTCAATGCGTTTGCTGCCGACCTCCACAATTTCGTCTTCCTTAACGCTTGCAATTTCTTCTTCAGCCTCGCGCATCATGTATTCGCTGGGATCATCCGGCGATGGCGCGGCAATTTCGTGGGCTACATCGGCCTCATCCCGAAACTGTATGCCCATCTCGTCGAATTGCTGAAATAAAGCATCGAGGCGGTCCGTGGCAATGGCCTCGTCGGGCAGTAATTCGTTGAGTTCCTCGTAGGTAAGGTAGCCCTGCGCTTTACCCTTGGAAATCAGCAACGCTATATTTGAGTTTGCCTTGGCCAGCGGAACGGTGTTGACCGTTGCCGGGGGCTGTACCTGATCTGTTATTACCGTTGTCACCAAAATCTCCAAATGTACCGTTATCAATCTGGGCGAGCGTCAATTCGCCAGCAGTTCCTCTCCGGCATCGCACCAGCGACCAACCGCAAGCCATCAGAATCAGATTGATGGCCTTTGGAAGATCGACTGTTACCGAAGCGGCACCCGCTTTCGTCCTGCTGAACGATTAGCCCAGATTCCTGATTCCAAACACAATGTTCCCAGATCTTCATAGACCCAAGGTTTCCAGCCCTGCGTCACCTGCCGACGATCGGACAACGCTCTTGAATGGCAACTCGGGACAAATCTTTCCGGCTAGTTCATGGTTCGGCTGGCTCACACATTCTCGTGACGCTTCAACGCGCCCGTCCGCCACAACGCGCGATTTAATTAATTCTAGCAGTAAAATTTTGCGCGGTCTACCCATCCGGGTCGTGCCAGACCACAAAATGCGTCGTAAGTACATATAGTAAATGTACTTACGCTACTTTTACCACCCCAGATCATTCGGTCTTTTTCCCCTCATGAGGTGCCATTCGTCGGCGGCGCTGGCTTAATAAGTCGCTAAACGATTCCGTCGAGGCCGCAGCCGTTTCGGTAACCAAATCCGGTTGAGCACATTCCTTGAGCCGATCCAACGCCCCCGTCAACTTCTCCTGTAAGTTACCTCCGAGGGCCGCTTCTCTTTGAAATTCAATAGCCATAGCCGGCAGGGGTCCATCGCCGAGCATACTGACAAACTCGCCCAAGCTACATCGGCCCAGGTCAATGGCACCCTCTACGTATTCCATTAGCGCTTCGGCGAGTTTCCGCACGGAACCCACCGAGAATAAATCCAAGGTCATTGCGTCGCGAACCAAGGCATAGAGTGAAAAATCCGTCAGCAGCACCCCAATCACCCACTGCTGGGCCCGCAGCCGTGCATCACGCACTGCCGCTTGCATCGGGGCACCTGGTGGAGAATGCTCCTCTAAGGCAGCCGCGCCGGCCGAGAAGGCCTGAGGCAACGCCGCCGAAATCTTTTTAAGACTCCGCCCCACATCCTCAGCACTTATGCCGATGAGCCCTGCGACTCGATTGATAAAGAGTCCACGGCGTAGAACATCCATGGTGGTACCGTGCATGGCCATAGCCACCATACGTAGCATCGCCGTCGCCGCCTGTTCCTTTTGTACCAGTGAATCGGTGGCCCGAAACGCCCGGCTCAAAATTTCCCACTGAAATTCCAAAGCCTCCCGCGCCTGGCTTACCACCTGCTTGAAGGCCTCTCCACCATGGCTCATGCAGTAGTCGCACGGATCCTTGCCGTCCGGTACGCCCGCAATTTTCACCTCGACTGGCTCGCGAATAAAAACTTCCAAAGCCCGGTCCGCAGCCCTCCTGCCCGCTTCATCATTATCAAATGTAAGGACCACATTCTCAATAAAACGTCCCAACAACCGGGCATGTTCGGCAGTCAGTGAGGTACCGAGAGTGGCCACCACGTTGGTTACGCCCGTCTGGTGGCATGCGATAACGTCCATATAGCCTTCGACCACCACAGCGGTTTTCGTGCGGATCATCTCCTGCCTGGCGACGTCCAAACCGTAGAGCGCTTTACGCTTCATAAAGATCGGCGTTTCGGCGGAATTCAGATACTTAGGCCCCTCTTCCGTGCCAACACCCGCAGGGGCACCGGCGGTGCGAGGCGCGGGGACTGGAATCACCCGCCCGCCAAAGGCCATCACCCGACCGGTGGCATCGCATATCGGGAAAATGATCCGATTGCGGAAAACATCAAACACATTGCCATCTGCCCGAGCTTTAGCCAAACCCGCCTGGATCAGTTCCTCGCGGGTATGGCCCTTGCGTGTGGCCGCATCGGTCAGGCGCGTCCACGCGTCCGGTGCCAAACCAAGACGAAAATTAGCGATGGTTTCCGGGGTTAATCCGCGACTTTGCAGATAGGACATCGCCGCAGCTCCGCCCGGTGACAGCAAGCATTGCCGAAAATGTTCCATAGCCCATTCATTGACCGCATAGAGGCGTTGGCGAGGAGTCGTGGTATCAGCACCTTTGCGCGATGGTAGTTCGGGCAGGGTGACGCCGGCCTTGCCGGCCAGATAGCGTAAGGCTTCTCCTGGCGTCATTTTGTGATAATTCTGCACAAAACGGAAGACATCCCCGGCACTGGCACAAACAAAACAACTGAAAATCTGCTTCTGCGGACTCACATACATCGAAGGCCGCCGATCATCATGAAATGGACACAGCCCTACGAGCTCTTTGCCGGAGCGCTTAAGGGCAATATGTTCTCCGATGATATCTTCGATGCGAACGGCATCACGAATAGTCTGAAATATTGCGTTTGAATCACTCATCGCACACTATTTTAGCGGCGAAGCCGCAGATGGGAATCCTACTTGGCGGGTGAGGCCATATTTGTTACACAAGCGCAGAAACCAGCGGGAGAAATGCCGCCGCCAAGATTGCCGGTACCGTCGGTTTCTCTGATTGCCGGCACGCGGCCAAAAAAGCTCCCCCCCTAGCCAATATAACGCCATTCTTAGCTGAATTATAGGACGGTCAAGCCTCTTTTACTCCGAACAGCACTTGCCCTCGTGCCTTGGCTCAGTTTGACTATAATAACCCGACGGTAAGGGCTGCCGGAAAGATGACCATGACAATTGATACTCTGCATATTGGGGACCGGGTTTATGCACCCTGGCGTAACGAACGACTTTTCCCCGCTCGAGTTACTTTCCTTGCGAACGGAACGGCCTATGTTTCTTACGACGACGGTGAAACGGATCGTCTGCCGCGCCGAAAACTGCAACCATCCAACAAAGTCTTTATCATTGAATCGGTGTCGCGCCGGCCCACAGAAAAGTTTTGGTCTGAAGGCCGCCTGCTCGGTGAATTTCTGCGGATGATCGGCGGGCGCGCTTTGTATTCGTTTATCCGTACAAAATTGGAATTGCGTCATTTCCTCAAACAGGCCAGACTGTCCAGCGGCCGTCACATTCACCTGTCCATGCATGGCCTGCGCCGCAAGCTGGTTCTGCAACTGGAGGAAGTGGATGTGGATGAAATCATCGAAATGGCCGGCGATTTGACCGGAAAAATAGTGTTTTCATCGAGTTGCCTCACCGGTCAAGATTCGTTTGCCAAGGCCTTTGTCAAAGGAACCCATGCCCAGGCCTTTATCAGCCCGCGGCGTGAAATCCGCTGGGCCGATGCTGCACTGGTAAGCCAGCTCTTTTACAAGAAACTTTTCTGCGATGGCGTAAGCCCATACGTGGCCTATAGGTTTGTACTTAAGATGTACTCACAACATGCGGATCTTAGGTTCTTTCGTAGTTGATGCATGGAAATTGTCTGATAAGCATGGCCAGCGACATCAGAGGTATATCCCGTCAAGAGACACAGCGCAGCTCCGCCCCAAACAAAGACGGGAGACGGGAGTCCCGATTGGCGACTCCTGTCAAATCGGGGATTGAGGATCCATGCCTCAATAGAAGAGCACAAGGAACACGGCGCTATCAACGGTACGCGGGTGAAGGGCTTTGGGGAAATGATGGGGTGTGTCCAAAAATCCTTGCGCCGTGCGAAGAATTTGCACGGTTGTGGTACAGAACAAACTGGTAACGCCGTCAGGCATCACCACAAAGCCCAGTTCCGCGATGATGGCGTAGAAGTTGGGGACGGAAATAAAGCCTCGGTTAGGCCAACCTTCTATCCAGATGGGTTGGTACCCGGTACGCCAAGCAAAACGGTGGAAGGCTCACAGAAGGTGGCAAGGGTTTGATCTTAAGGCCAGACACCGATTTTAGCCGACGCGCACCACTTTGCATTGGGGTAAAGCCCGCAGAAAAATCTTGCCATAGTGTTTGGATGTAATGCGTTTATCCAACACCACCACAATGCCAGTATCACGACGGGAACGAATGAGTCGCCCAAAGCCTTGCTTGAACTTAAGCACTGCTTCCGGAACCTGATATTCCATAAATGGATTTCCACCTCCAGCACGGATGGCCTCCACCCTTGCTTCCACCAACGGCCTATCGGGCACTGCAAACGGGAGTTTGGTGATAATGACATTGGATAACGCTTCCCCCGGCACATCCACTCCCTGCCAAAAGGAATCTGTTCCAAGCAGTACGCTGTTGCTTTCCGCGCGAAATCGATCCAGCAACTGGCCACGAGCGAGTTTGCCATCATGGATGTGTATCGGATAGCCCAATGCCTGAAGCTGCGGGCGTAAAATAGCGGCCGCCTTATCAATCTGGCTGTAACTGGTGAACAAAATAAAGGCCCGGCCCCTGCTCAATCGAAGGTAGTGCATGGCCCGATTCATGGCCTGGGGCAAAAAATCGGCTTCGTCCGGTGCCGGCAGCCCATTTTCGAGGTAAAGCGTTACCTGTTCCTGATAATTAAAGGGCGAACCGAGTTGCAGTTCCTGGCCGACCGCCAAACCAATGCGCTTGCGAAAAAAGGCAAACGACCCTCCGAGGTCGGCAGAGGAGGTCAAAGCCGATTGGTCATCGGCAGAGCTTGTCCTCTGGGCGGATTTTCCGCGGGAATCTGTGCCCGGCGTGGTCAACGTGGCGCTGGTGAGAATTACCGAGCCTTTCATAGCAAATAAATTGGCCGCAAGATGTTCCGATACATCAATGGGGCTGGAGCACAGGGCAATACGACGGTGGCCGCGGCCGGTGTTTTCGATCCAGTAGACGCTGTCCGGATGTTCCTGGGCCAGCAGCGTCTGGGCCACGGTGGCCCAACCGCGGCACCGGTTGGCATAACTGCTAAGTTCGAAACGATCGCGCTGGGCCTGCTGCGCCGGTCCGGAGGGCGGCTGGCCGTCGGTGGGATCATCGATGACCGGGCCGGCAGCAGCTCCCACACGCGAGGCGCAGACCGCCGCCAAAGCGTCCAGATTTTTTCCCAGCGTCACCAAGGCAGGAGTCAGGGAATTCTCAATGATATTTTTGTCGCGAACCCGACCATTAGCAGGTCCTGATTTCTTGAGCCATAGCGCCAGCTCGTCAAAAAAGTGATCCGTCTGCACCATGACGTTTTCCACCGCTTCAATGGCAGCCCGCAGGTCCATATCTTGGAGGCTTGCTAAAAAACCCCTTCCCAAACGTGATTGGTACAAACTGGTAAGCAGATAACGCACCTGACTTTCTTTTATGGATAAGCCAAGATGGTCCGCAGCCACTGCTTCAATGGTGTGAGCCTCATCGAGAATGACAATGTCATAGTTTGGCAACATGGATGACCCGGCCCGACGCAGCGCCAAGTCTGAAAAGAACAAGGCGTGGTTACACACCAATATCTGGCCGTGGGCCATGCGGCGTCGACTGGCCTGATAAAAGCAGTGGTCATAAAATTTACAGCGTTTGCCCAGACAGTTGCCGTGTTCGGCACAGGTTTTGTCCCACACCTGCCATGCAGGCTGGCGTGGAAGGTCGGAAAGCGATCCGTCGGTGGTGTGAGCGGCCCATTGGCGAATCATCTGCAGATCGTCGATTTGCCGGGCATCGGCAAAAAGGTTAACGCTTTTCTGGTGGGCCTGTTCCATACGGCGCTGGCAAAGATAATTGGACCGTCCTTTGCAGAGCACTGCGGAGAATTCCTCACCCGTGACCGCCCGCAAAAACGGTATATCTTTATCGATTAACTGTTCCTGCAGACTGATGGTGTGGGTGGAAATAAGCACCCGACGACGATTTTCAACCACTTCGGCAATGGCGGGCAGCAAATAGGCAAACGATTTGCCCACACCGGTACCGGCTTCAACCATCAGGTGCCGGCGATGTTTGAAGGCCTCGGCCACAGCCGCCGCCATTTCCACCTGCTGGGGCCGTAGTTCAAAACTGCTCATGCGGCGGGCAACAACACCGCCGGAAGAAAAAAAACTCTTAACATCAATGGCCATACGTCAGAGCATACCGCCGCCGCGATAAGCCGCAACCGAGAACTTAAGCTGGACCATGCTCGGGCCGCTGAGCCAGCCAGTCTTCCAAGGTAGCCACACGCTGGGGGTGCTTGCGGCTACGCACAAGGAACCCGGCACCATGTTGCGGCATTGGATCCTGATCTGTCGGCTGATAGCGTAGATCCACGCTCCATCGCACATGATTGGATCGGTTGGGGGTAGAAGAATGAACGAGACGATCGTTAAAAAGAATCGCGCTGCCGGCCGGCACGGGCAAGGCCACAATGTTGGCATTTTTGGTCAGTGTCTTGACGTATTTTTCATCCACTTCCAGGTAGGAAGTGCCGGTAAGCGATTCGTGATGATAATCCAGAACCCGCTTTTTTTGGGTGCGCGGAATCACATGCAGGCAACCGTTTTCGTGAGTGGCATCCACCAGCGGAATCCACACCGTGATGACGGGGTTGGAGTTGGCGTCCGGCCAATAGCTTTTATCCTGGTGCCACGGCACCGCCCCGGCCGCCACTTTGGGCACTTTGGGCCGCACATTGTACACCGGATTGGCAAAAATCTCCGGTCCGATGAGGGATTCCACCGCTCCAACAATTTTTGCATTGGACATAAGAATGAAATAGCCCGGAATACGATCACGCCAACTACGACCGTATTGCAGAAAATCCTTGTCGGTGAGTCCGTCAAACAGCCGCGCCAGACGTGTGGCAAAGGGTTCGTGCTCCAGCTTGTCTTTAATTTTGCCATCGTGGAACAAATCGTCGGCGATCTGGTTGACCTTTTCGGTCATCGCGGCTCGCGCGGGGACCATATCGGCATCGGTCAGCAGGGTTTCGATAACGAGATAGCCTTCGCGATCATAGTGCTCAATTTGTTGAGCCGTCAGCGTACCATACTGCGGGTTGCGTTCCATAGTTAATCCTCATCGCCAGTGTGATCCCTTCACGGTGGACTGAACCAGTCAGGCCTGCGATGGGCCTGACTTACGGTCATGCTACCCGCCGCATCAGGTACTGCCAAGGTAACCCTGCAAAATCGGGTTTTGCCGGTACATTCGGAGGTGGTAAGAGAGCGCGGGAACAACCGGAACCATGCGCACCACGGGGGTTTTGGATGATCCCATGCGAACCGAAAGGCCCGGTGGGCGAAAATTAATACCGCCTGGTCGCGAGGTGAGGCCTATTTTATCGGCTGATGGCGGAACGGTGCCCTGTACCCAACCAGAGACGAATGATGCGCACCTGATAAAACACATTGGGTATGAACGGACTTTTGCGGTTGCGCAACACCTGACCGAAAACTTCTACTTCCTGACCGGGAGAAAAACCACTCATACGGGAGGCCGGTGTCAGGATAAGCCTGCCACCGTACGGATCGTTGCTGACTACGCCGGCATAGCGCAAGGTCCAATAGCGGCGCGATCCTCCGATGTGATTAAGCCGTCCAAAGACAATTCGATAATGCGGACTGTGCCAGCCAGGACGGCCCGCCGGATACGGGTTTAGACTGCCGCATCCGGGCAGGCAAAGAACCAGGCTCAAGCTAATGGCTATCAGAAGGAGATTGCGGACCATTGTATTTCAATCCTTTCAAGCGTAGAGCCGAGAGCTTCACACGGCTTCACCATCGGGCAGCGTTTGAGCGCGTCAGTCACTCTCGCCAATGGTGTGCACCATGAGGCCATTGGTAGCACCGGCGGTACCCAAGGGCGCACCGGCAGCAATGAGGACGCGATCTCCACAACATGCCCAGCCGCGCTTTACCATTAAATCATCCACCATCAACGGCAGATCGTCAAAATGTTCGGGGATATCTGTTTGCAAGGGCACCACGCCATAGTACAAAGCCATTCGCCGCACGGCCGCAGCATCGGTGGAAAGAGCCACCACCGGAATGGTGAATCGATTCTTGGAAAGAAAGCGCGCTGACCCGCCGGCCTGCGACCATACCACCACCAGGCGGGCGTCCATGTCACGAGCAATGAGCTTGGCACCATAGGCAATAGCGGCGGTTTGATGGTGCATCATCTGAAGCAAGCGAGGCGGAGGCCACTCGATATTATTTTTATCAATATAGTCCTCCGTCTTATCGGCAATTTGCCGCAGCATTTCCACCGCCGCCACCGGATGTTGACCGGTGGCCGTTTCGCCGGAAAGCATCACGGCATCAGCCCCGTCGAGAATAGCGTTAGCGACGTCGGAGACTTCCGCGCGGGTAGGCGAAGGATGTTCGACCATGGATTGGAGCATTTGCGTGGCTACAATCACGGGCTTGCCCGCATCATGCGCCGCTCGCACTACCTGTTTTTGCAACAGGGGCACGGCCGTGAGATCCATCTCCACCCCCAAGTCTCCGCGGGCCACCAAAATGGCGTCGGCAGCATTGGTGATGGCAACAATATCCTCAACAGCCTGAGGCATTTCAATTTTGGCGACCAAGGCGATATCGGCGTTGCGGGAGTTGAGATAAGATCGGACCGATTCCACATCCGCACTGCTACGTACAAACGAAAGGGCCAGATAGTCAAGCTGGTTGGCAATGGCCCAGTCGATATCGGCCCAATCTTTGTCGGTGATACTGGCGATGTGCAGGCGCGTGTTGGGCAGGTTGAGTCCCTTATTGCCCAGAATAATTCCGCCGATCATCACTTTGCAGCGAATGGCGTCGGCTTGTTTTTCGATAACCAAGGCCCGAACCATCCCATCATCAATCAAAAGTTTCTGACCGAGTTCCACATCATCAATGAGCACGGGGCAGTTGCAACTGAACACGCCGGCCTGCCCCAGCAAGGGCTGACGCTGAATAATGAATTCATCACCAGGCGCGACACGAACACCGCCGTCAACGACGGGGCCCAGGCGAAGCTTAGGTCCACAGAGATCCCCCATGATGGCGGGCGGGAAATCAGTCTTCTGGGCCCGAATCATACGCAGAAAATTATTGCGCTGTTCAAGGGAACCGTGGGAAAAATTGAGTCTGGCAACGGATATGCCAAGTTCACCAAACCGCGAACACACAGCG
>JABEVA010000279.1 GCA_013044065.1 Phycisphaerae bacterium | reverse complement strand
CTGCAACGCTGGAAAGAGCTTGGGAGGGAGACGCAAGAACCTCCAAGGATTTCACCACAGATCCGCCGCACCTTTTTGGTTCCGGCGAGGCCGGCTTAGAAGAAGCTGTTGCGGCACCTGAAGTGACAACATGCCATTGTGCCGTCGCTAAACCCTGCCTGGTCTGACGCGCTAAAAGATGGGCCGATAGACCGGCCGTTGAGAAATATCTAACCTTTCGCCAACTCCCAGAAGAGTTATGGTGGAGCAGATGAACGCGCAGGAACCTGACGCTTTGCCGAGATCTACCGTGGTGTATAGAACAATCGGGCTGGCGAAAAATACAAATCTGCTTAGCCCAACTTTCGCAAAACTACCCCTAAAACCGCCTTGGCGCTAGCGCCAAGGCCGTTTTGCAAGGAAAAATTCCCGCTTTTTTTAGAGAACTGCGAAAGTTGGGTTAGCCGCAAGACCGAATAGAGGCGGCTATAGTCGACACTCGGCTGGTGCGCTGGTGCAATAAGGGCATACATGGTAACCTTACTTGGGTGCGGCATTCGTCAAGCTTGGGCGAGTGAATTGGTCCCTGTTGGAGAATAATAGTGAAAATTTCAATTGCGTCTTTTTCATTTCACGGCCTGCTCGCAGCCGGCATGATGGACTTTTTTTCTTATGTCGAAGCGGTGAAATACCGCTACCGGCTTGATACCGCCGACATTTGGAACGGCATTGCCGGGCCGGATTCATTGATCTTAGACCCGGCGTTCCAAAAGAAAATGATTGAGGCCTTAGACCAGCGCGAAATGAGTGTGGCCAATTATCACGTGGATGGTTGCCATTTATGGGAAGATGATCCCGCCAAACGGCAAGAGCATCGGGCGACGGCCATCCGCCACTTGCAACTGGCCAAGGCTATCGGTGCCAGGACCGTACGTATTGACGCCGGCGGTACGGGCAGCGTGTGGACTGCCGAGCAGTTTGACTACATTGTGAAGGGTTTTCGCGAATATTGTGCTATCGCCTCGGACTTTGGAGCCAAGGTGGGGCCGGAATCTCATTGGGGGCCGGAACTGGTGCCGGACAATATGGAGCGTTTGGCGAAAACCGTGGACAGCCCCGCCTTTGGCATCTTGCTGCATATCGGCCACTGGGAGGGTGTGCCGACGGCGGAAGAGGGAGATCAGCGGCTGGCGCGGTGGGCGATGCATACCCATGTGGATGCCAACATCACACGAACACGCCTGGAATCTGCGATGAAGATTCTTTTAGCGGCTGGCTACAACGGATATTGGGGCGTGGAACATCACTCCGGCAAAAATGAATATGCGGAAGTGGAATATCAGATATCAGAAGTAAAACGCGTGCTGGTGAAAATTGCCGCTGCCCAGCGCAGGTAAATAGCGGGCAGTTGGGAAGCTGGGCCACTTCCGGCGGCTGGAGCCGCGGTGCCGGTTGGGCCTGGCGAATGTGGTATCTTTTAAATAATGATTGAGGCAAACCATGGATAAAACTATACGTATCGGTATTGTGGGCACAGGGATTATCGGCAAGGCACACCTGGAAACCTACTCTAAAATGCCCGGTGTGGAATTGGTGGCCGCGTGTGATATCAATGCCCCGGAACTGGATCGCGTGGCCGAGCGCTATAAAATTCCATGCAAGTACGCCAACTTCCGCGACCTGCTCAAGCACAAGGACATTGATGCCGTCGATGTCTGCCTGCACAACAATCTCCATGCGCCGGTGACGATCGCAGCGCTGGAGGCAGGCAAGGATGTGTACTGCGAAAAGCCCATGGCCGGAGCCTATACCGACGCCAGACGTATGCTCGATACCGCCCGGAAATGTCGCCGCAAGCTATCCATCCAGCTCAACACCCTTTTGGCCAGAGAAACCCAGGTGGCGCGGCGGCTCATTGAAGCCGGCAAACTTGGCCGCATTTACCACGCCCGGTCGGCTGGTTTTCGTCGCCGTGGTCGGCCCTATGTGGACGGTTACGCCACCGCAAATTTTGTGCAAAAGAATGTCGCCGGAGGTGGAGCGCTTTACGACATGGGCGTGTACCACATTGCCCAGGTGCTGTTTCTCTTGGGGTTGCCCAAACTGGAACGGATCAGCGGTCGCACCTTCCAGGAAACTTCTATGGACGCCGGCCGCCGGGCGGCCAGTCGCTATTCCGTTGAAGAATTGGGCTTGGGGTTGGCCCGCTTTTCCGGCGGAATCGCCATGGAAATTATTGAATCCTGGGCCATTCACCTCGATGGATTGGATAGCAGCTACATTGTGGGCAGTGAAGGTGGCTTGCGGCTATCTCCATTAAGTTTTCATACCACCAGTCCCGAGGATCTGGAACTGAACACCACGTTTGAAACGGAATCTATTCTGGGCCGCTGGCATTCCCTTAACTCGCGGCAGGTTTATTACGATTCTTCTCAAAGTCATTGGATCGGGGCCTTGCGCGGCGCAGTGGACCTGCTGCCGTCGGCTGAAACCGCACTGCTGACCATGTTGGTCAGCGAGGGCATTTATCTTTCCGAAAAACTCCGCCGTGAAGTTACCGCCGACGAAATTATGTCCAGGTCAAAATCAACCGCGGTCAAACTCTAATCTCGACTTTTGCCATTTTTTTTGGTGCTCACGCAGAACGGCTCAAGTAGTCCAGCAACGTAAAGCGAAAAAGCCTCGGTAGTTTTTCAACACCCGTGGCCAATGGCGGGTGTTGAAAAACCTCCTTCCAACATACT
>JABEVA010000033.1 GCA_013044065.1 Phycisphaerae bacterium | reverse complement strand
GTGTATCGGATTTCGCCGCTATCCTTGTAGATCCACCACAGGAGACCACCATGTTTGATACAAAAATCGTCTTTAACGCATCCCTGCCGCGTGCTGGATCCACCCTGATGCAGCACATTCTCGCCCAGAACCCCCGCTTCTACTGCACCCCCACCAGCGGTGTCATTGATCTGATGATTTCCTCGCGCAAGTTTTATACCGAACTGGCCGAATTCAAAGCCCAGGATCCTCAGCTTATGCACAAAGCCTTCACCAGCTACTGCCGTTACGCCCTCAACGGTTTTTTTGATGGATTAACCGATAAACCTGTCTGCGTCGATAAATGCCGCAGTTGGTTTCACTACCATGATTGGATCACGCAATTTCATCCGAATCCCAAATACGTGGTGTGCATCCGCGATTTGCGAGCTATTTTATCTTCCATGGAAAAGCTGTTCCGCAAAAAGCGCCATTTCGCCGATGCTGATGAAGTTACCGGCACGCTTACCATGATTACCGTCAACAACCGGGTGATGCGCTGGCTTAATGGTCCGCCGGTGGGCATCGCCGTGGGCCGGCTGGTGGAATCCATGCAAACCGGCGTCATCAAAAATATGCACATCGTCCGTTTTGAAGATTTAACCACCCATCCCGAAGAAACCATGCGCCGCGTCTATAACTATCTTGAGGAACCTTATTTCTCCCATGATTTTAATAACGTCGCCCAAGCCACTCACGAAAATGACGCCTACCACACCCAATATGGCGACCATCATATTCGCAGCACCATCGCACCCGTGCCGCTGGATTATAATCAGGTATTAGGCCCGGATCTGTCCGTCTGGGTTAAAAATAACTATGCCCTGTTCTACAATACGTTTTATGCGGATAGGGCCTAAGCGCCATTTCCGCCGCGCGCCGCGCCGTTCATACCACTCCCGAATCCGGACCTCTATATCTGACCCAGCCCCGGCTCTGCCGGCCCAGTCATGGTTTTTCCGGCCATCGCCCGCAAGCGGCATCTACCGCCGGCACATTTCCATCCACCCAGTGCGCCACGTTCCCTGCCCTCTGCTCTTTCCAGCCTGCCTGAAAGGCCGCGGGGTTCCGCCGACCGGAATCAAGACCAAATCCTCTGGTGCCCGCCGCACTACACCAGTGGAATCCACACGCGCATGGCACCGACACTGCGATTGGCCCACGCATAATACGGCACTGCTGATAGCCGCACACCACGCAGCATCGTCGGCGGTGCCAGCGGTTGATACAGGCGTTCCTGCCATGCTGCCCCATCAATCACACGCCCCATCGCACCAATCATCGTAATTCCTCCCAGCAGCTCCGGTCGCGCCACAGCCTCCAGCGGAGCAGCCCCATCAAGCCGCACATCCAGCAGCGGCGTGGCCCCGTCCAAATCCGCCTGCTCAATGCAGTACACCAACGGACCACGTGTGATGGCCGCACAATGCCGTACACTTTCAATATTTGGATGTCCCGCCACAAGCCGCGGCTCCATCAATAAATTCAGCTCCACCGTATCGCCCGGATGCCACGCGCGCATGATAACAGCATAACCTCTCCGCATCGTCAGCGCCATCGCCTGCCCATTAACAGTCAGCGACGCCCGGGTACACCACCCGGGTATCCGTAAGGAAAGCTCCCATGGTGCCCCTTGCGTGCGCTCTACCCTGAAGGTGCAAATGCCCTGCCACGGATATACCGTATCCAGTACCAAACTGGCAAAGCGGGTATCCCGCTTGGCCGCAGCGTACTGATGGCATTGAATTCCCTCGCGGCTTGTGGTGCAAAGGTAGTGCTGCAGCGACGCCAGCAGCCGCATGACATTCGGCGGACAGCAGGAGCAGCCGTGCCACTCCGGTCTTTCAATACCGCCGCGCGACAGCACTGGGTTAACATAGAAATAGCGGTCGTGCCCCAATGACACCCCCGCGAGAAAGGCATTGTAGAGCGTGCTCTCCATCAGGTCTGCAAAACGTGATTCCGCCGTGGCCAGCAGCATCCGATAACTCCAGAAAATGCTGGCAATCGCAGCGCACGTTTCGCAATACGCGGTATCGGTGGGCAACTCATACTTTTCGCCAAAGCCCTCGGTAGTCGGGCGCGATCCTACCCCGCCGGTGACGTACATTTTGCTGGTGGTCATATCCCCCCACAGACGCTTTTGGGAATCCAGCAGGGCCACCTCGCCTGTTTCCAGAAATAAATCGGTAACCCCCGCGCACAGGTACAGTTGCCGAACCGCATGGCCCACCACTGCGGTTGCCTCGCGCACTGGGGTTTGATCTTGATAGTAGGCCAATATTCCGTAGTCCGATACCACCGTGCGCTTTCCACGCATATCGATAAAATAGGCTGCCATATCAAGGTACGACTGCCGCCGCGTAAGGCGGTAAAGCTCAATCAGGGCGGTCTCTATTTCCGGATGGCCGCAGCAGGTCTCCAGCCGACCAGGACCAAATATCGTACC
Source organism: Phycisphaerae bacterium (assembly GCA_013044065.1). Lineage (GTDB taxonomy): Bacteria > Planctomycetota > Phycisphaerae > WQYP01 > WQYP01 > JABEVA01. Next base: position 1,166 of record JABEVA010000033.1, on the reverse strand, counting down.
AATATGATCGGCGAATCGGCACGCCACGCCCAGCAGCCGTTCGTCGCCCGTGGCGCGAACATGGGCCACCGCCGCCTGCATCAAGTGGCCCGCACAATACAATTCATGGCCGGAATGAATGTTTTTCCAGCGATTCTGCGGCTCCACCACCTGATAAAACGTATTAAGGTAACCATCAGGTGCCTGCGCCGCCATGATCAACTCAATAGCCCGTTCCGCCATGGCTGCAAGCTGCGGGTCAGGGGCCGCTTGCAGTGTAAAAATCACCCCTTCCAACCATTTGTACAAATCCGAATCAATGAACAGTGGCCCCTTATACTGGCCCTGGATTTGGCCTGCGGCCAACGCCAGATTATGAAAATTTCCAGATTCCTCCAACTTCCGATAGCCATGCGGTAAGCCGACGCCCACATTTAATTGTTGGCGCGTGCGCCAAAACCCTTCACGTAACTCCACCGCTTGCGCCTGCAAGGCGGCAAAAGGCGAATGGGTCACATCGATTGGACCAATACCGCGCGATTCCGGCATGGATCAAACTCCTCGTTATTCTCAACCTGTGGCATTTTATCTCTTGATTGATTATTCCCAAGACCATGAGTCCCGGCCCCAATAGACAGGGGAGGTCAATGGCCATAAGCGCATCGACCTCCCCAGTGCGAACTCCTCAGAATGGAATTATCCCCGTGATGCGCCACCCGATCGCGGGGGCGAGGCTCCGATCCTGCGCGGCATAAGTAAAAGCCCCAAACCGCCCAAGGCCAGTAAGCCCAAAGTGGTCGGCTCAGGAGTGCTTGGAGCTACCCCTAGGTCACGCAACTGCAGCATATTGACTATAGCTCCGTGATTTAAGGCCCCGCTGACAGCGCCCGTGGCCGGGTCATAATTCCCAGTGTAGAAATTGAGCACCTGGCCGGTGGAATTCGCAATGAAGGTGCCGGTAACATCCGCACCCATATAACCACCTTGGGCAGCCCCTGCAGGTGCCTGGTGGGTAATGGCTCCAAAATAGGCCGAATCGCTGGCCGAACCACTGATGGTTTCAGCGAAACCACTGTGCCAAACCACCCACGCCTGCACTAGGTATTCATGACCTGTAGTCAGGCCGGACATGTTAAAAGTGAGCTGCGGGTTGCCAGTCCTGGGCGTTGGCGCATAATTGAAATCGG
>JABEVA010000278.1 GCA_013044065.1 Phycisphaerae bacterium | reverse complement strand
GCTTGCTAATGCCATTACGCAAGTGCAGGCCCAGGTGGCGGCGGCCAATAGTTCCATGGCGGCGGCGATCGCAGCCAATCAGGCGGGGCTGGCCCAGACCGTTACGTTGGTCACCAACGAGAATCAACAGGCGCAGGGCGAAGCGGTGGCAGCGGTGGCGGGGCAAAGCCAGGCGGTGACAAACAGTTTGGCGGCGGCAAGCACGGAATCGCAATCGCTGTTAAGCCAGGCCCAGGCGGCACTGGCGGCCGGCCAACAGGATGCAGTGGCCCAGGATATGCAGTTGGATGCCGAACTGACGGATGCGCTAAATGGGGCAACGGCTCAGAATTCGGCGGATATCCCCAGCCTGAATACCGCGATAGGCACGTACCAAAGTGCCATCGCCCAGCGCATCAGCCAGCAAGAGCAGCAGGTGGCCCCACTGGTGGCCAATGTGGTCAAAGAGGCCGAGGTCCAGGCGAAGGTCGAATGGTATGATGTGGTGGGCCAATGGATAGTGGGCACGGCCGGTAAGCTCACCGCGGAGGCGAAGGCGGCGACGGAATACGTATATACGGGCGTGGGGGATTTGATTCAATATCCGCAGGCCCTGCTGCCGGGGGTGTTACAGGGCGGGGCGAATGTGGCCAACGGCCTGCAGAATGCCGCCATCGGCCTGACGAATGGGAGCGTTCAGATTAGTCCCGCGGGGTTGATGGCCCGACTCCTGGGCCATCCGGTCCCATTTATTCCGTCACCGGATTGGAGCAACAATCTGGTGGTGAAAAACGACCCGGCCCACGGAATATCGGAACGGCTGGGGGCTAACGCGGTGGTGACGCTGGCGACGCTTGGCGCGGGCAGCCTGGCCACGGCCCCGACGGATGCTATAATTCAGGCGGGTGCGGGAACCGCGCCGGAAGCGGTGGTGGATGCCGCCCCGCTGGCGATGCCGGCGGAGAGCACGGCGATCATGCCGAAGGGTGCGGCGCAATTGGGGAAATGGGGCGAGGCGAGGTTGTCACAGGAACTGGATGGACTGGGCCTAAAGCCGCCATCGCCGTTTATTACCACGGAAGGACCACGGTATGTGGATCGGATACTGGATGGCTGGGCTTATGAAGCAAAGGCGGGGGTCAACGTAGGTTTGACCTCTAAAATTGAGGTTCAAGTTTTGAAGGATGCCGCGCTGATTAATACGGAAAAGATCAGGGGTTCGACTTGGTTTTTTTTCCAAGGCGCACAGCAGGAGTTGCTTGATTTCCTTACGGCGAACGGTATCAAATATGTGGTATATTGATTTAGGTGTGGATCAGATGACTACGGAATTCTTTGATAAGCTGACCCTTGATGAAGCGAGAATTGTGCTCCGTAATTTTCTGGACGTGGAGGGAGAGGCCGTCAAGGAGATGGTAGCTGCTGCCGCGAAGGATGGGGTAGTTGCTGATTTTTCACTGGGGTCGCTTGTGCCAGTGTTAGGGTGGGTTGCCCGGCATCTAAAGGAACTTCCGAAACAGCCGCCTGAGGATCTTCCGGGATGGATCAAGAATGAACATGAAAAGAGAGTTGGCTGGTTTGAATTCGACGAACCTTCAAAGACTTTGCTGCTTCGCGCGGGTTATTACCTGGGTGAAACATTCGTGCGCAACGTAAAAGGGCTCACCTGGAGCACGGGCAATCCGGATTACATCGGGAAAAACATGCCAGTAGTGACCGGTTTTGCGGGTGGCGACCAGATGTTGGTAAGAATGGTCGCCGAGAATATGGCGTGGCGTGCAATGAAAACAGGCTCAGACGGTCGCATAAAGAGTGCTATTGAGGCGTGGCTGTCCAAGGCACCGTGTATCGCAGGCATTTGTTGATCACCGTGTTCTTTCAAAATTGAAGATTGCCTCGCCGCATGTGGCTGATTCCGATGCGGGGCCTATTGATTTAATTGAATATCTCGCCTCTAATCGGCCTTGACGCTCAAAATATGAGGGTAAGATGCCGAAAATGGCACTAAAATCAATAACTCCTGCGTCGGGACGGTGGCCCAGGATGCGCAGTTGGATGCCGAACAGACGGATGCGCTTCATGGGGCAGCAGCAATCAATGCCGGCGAGTTGGCGAATTTAAATGCCGGTGTGGTGGCCCAGCAGAATGCGGTGGCGGCGCGGACCAGTGTGCAGCAGCAGTTGGCCCAGGCGCAGGCGGCAGCGCTGGGGAAGGCCAATGGCCAACGAGCGGCGAATTGGAATGCCGCGGCGGGCCAATTATTTGAAAGCGTGGGCCGGGCGATTGAGTTGGAGGTGGTGCAGGCGGCCAACAAGGTGTTGGGCGGTATCAACACAACGCTCAATATTGCGATGGTAGGGGAAATCTTTGGCGGGGAAGGGTTGGAGCCGATTACCGGGGCGTTGCGCCTGGGGACAGATGGGTTGGCGGCTGGGGCCGAGGCGTTGGAGGCGTCGGAAACGGCGGCGTTGGATGCCGCGGGCGGATCGCTTTCGGCGGGTGCGCCGGCGATGACGGATTCGTTTGTACCGGCGGCGGCGGCCAGCGGCGCGGAAACGGGGTTAGCCAGCGTGGCCGATAATGTGGCGGCGGACGCCAGCGCCGCCGCTGACAACGCCATTGCTAATGGTATAATTCAGGCCGGTGAGCAGGCCGGGCCGGAAGCGGTGGTGGATGCGGGGGAGTTGGCCGGTAGTGTTTGGGATTTGCCACCAGTTGCGCGGGGTCGGCTGATAGAGGAGTTGCTGGGGCAAAATCTACCGGACAGCTTTCCGACAATTGATAGATTTGGTAATGGCGTTGCGACGAGCATAAAGAGTATTGATTTGACTGCGGCGAGCTACCAACATGCTGGAATATTAACGGCACGGATTGCCGGATACCTCGAGAAATTGAGAGATTTTCAAGGCAAAGATTTCGGTGGGGCGTTCGTCAGTAACGACATGATCCGCTCCAAGGTGCTCATGCTGGCCATTGAGCCGGGCGTCGCAACCGCAGAACAACAAACTGCGCTCGATGCGCTTCAATCGCAATTTGGCAATATGTTGAAAGTTGTGGAGATTCCATGATGGTTGAAAAATTAGCGACGGTTAAGCATCGGGGCGGCGATCTTTTTATCTATCCCCTTTCAACGACCACCACAGGTCTCTGGTTAGTTCATGGGCCTTACGCCCGCCTGCGGGCGGCGGACCCGTTGGCGGAAAGGGGTTCAGCCGCTCTGCGGGCATTGGCTGCCTCCGGCCGGAGCATACCGCACCCAACCGATTTCAAGTCGGTCGGGGCGGAGATCCTCAAGCTGGCGGGCGTGCGGAGCTGGGCCGTGTTTGAACGTGACGCCAGTACGGTGCATCTTGAGTTGGGTGGGGGCAGCATGCGCTTGGTTCCGCACGAAAACCGTACGGAAGAAAGCCAGGGTCATATTCCCATGGAAAAATTGGCCATCCAGTTGCCGCTTGATGCGAGTGCGGAGCAGGTCGGCGAGGCGATTGACCGGGCGCTGGAGCTTTGTCAGAAGGCGGACAAGGGAAGATTTTCGGTGGGTGAATGACCGGGCGGCGGTCTTGAGACGGGGGTTCTGAGGCGGCGGTAGGGGGTTTGGAGTTCTTGGACGTGGACGAATGGTAACAACGGCTGAAATAATTGGCACAGAATTCAGGAGATGGAAGGTAGGCGAGAGGGCACTGCGGCGTGCGCCAAGTCGGCGATTGCTCGATAACAGCCTTTGCGCGGTGAGAGATCGTCGGTCGGTCGCTCCACGGTGCGAATATCATATTCCCTACGCACAACTCCTGTGTCCCAGTTCGCGAGACGCAGATCTGATTGATTATGAAACGGGCATTTTCAGCTATGACCCGCCAACGCCGCAGGTAAGCTTGGCGGCGGCGCAGGCGAGCTTAAAGCAGCTTGCTAATGCCATTACGCAAGTGCAG
>JABEVA010000032.1 GCA_013044065.1 Phycisphaerae bacterium | reverse complement strand
GTCCGAACGCGAACCGGTCGGCCAGGCAATTTTTTGTTCCACGGTGGCTGGTTGCCGAAAAAACTCGGCCATCATCTGCCGCGTACTTTGGGTGGAATCGCCCTGCGGCGGCCCAGCCGCACCAGCTCCCCCCCCACCCGGGATCCGCACGGCCGGAGTCAAATCTCTTTTTAGAAGTTCGCCGCGCACCGCCGCCAGCACGCTGCGATAGGGAGCGTTGGCATCACGAAAGCGCACCTCGGTTTTTTGGGGGTGAACATTGACATCAAACGCGGCGGGATCCATCTGCAGAAATAGCACCGCCAACGGCTGAGCCGCTGGTTCAATCAGGCCACGATAGGCTTCCTTCACCGCATGTAAAACCGAGCGGTCCCGGATGAAACGGCCATTGAGAAAAATGTGCTGGAAGCGGGCGGTAGCTCGGGCGACCTCGGGCGTACCGATAAAGCCCGTCACCTGCACGCCGTATTGACCCGAATCGACCGGAATTAACTGAGCGTAAAGCTCACGCCCCAGCACCTGCGCTACCCGCAGGCGATGATCGGAGGTTACCGGCAGATCCACGACCGTGCGACCATTGTGCGATAAATTCAGACCGATGCCGGGAAAAGCCAGAGCCGTGCGGCTAACCATTTCGTGAATGTGTCCCAGTTCGGTGCTGTCAGCCCGGAGAAATTTGCGCCGCGCCGGCACACAATAGAATAGATCACGCACTTCAATGGTTGTGCCAACGGCTGCGGCACAGGGTACCGGCGGCTCAATAAGGCTTTCATGGGCGACGATGCGCAAGGCCTGTTGGTCCTGCTGGCGACGCGTTACCAGGGTGGTATGGCTGACGCCGGCCACGGAGGCCAACGCCTCCCCGCGGAAACCCATGGTTCGGATGTAGAATAAATCCTCAACCGTGCGAATTTTGCTGGTAGCGTGGCGGGCAAAGGCCAGCGGAGCATCCACTGCCGACATGCCCGATCCATTATCGCTTACGCGGATCAAGTTTCGCCCGCCAGCTTCAATGGCCACAGTGATTTGAGAAGCCCCGGCATCCACGGCGTTTTCCAGCAGTTCTTTGACCACGCTGGCCGGACGTTCGACCACTTCGCCGGCAGCAATTTTATTCACCAGCGGATCCGGCAACACTCGTATCACGCCGGCGGACTGCTCAAAGGGCACTGTTGGAGTCTGATTGGTCATGAATGGATTCCTTGTTTGGTCGCGGCTTTCGGCTTGACCGGGCCGTAAAAATTGCCTTGCGGGCGTATATCTGTTCAAACATTTCAGCCTTGCGTTGGGCTGCCCATAATTCCAACTCGGGATCGTCGGTGTAATAGACAATAAACCGGACCGAATTCCGCCGCAACAGGGTCTTGATCGCCCGGATATTGCCGTAATGACCGCGATCCAGGGCTTCGGCAATACGCAAGATAGCTGCGAGTTGACTGACAATGTGCTGATCCGAGGTATCCAGGCTCATGTAGTCCGCGTGGCTCCGTTTAGGCATGGCCCGGCGGTGATACCGGGCGATGTTGGCAATCAGGTCCAGCTCCAGCAGAGAAAAGCCCTCCAGATCGCCATTTTTGACGAGATAATAGGAATGTTTGTGGTGGCCGGTGTGGCCGATATGCCAGCCAATGTCATGCATCATGGCCGCATGTTCCAGAAGCTCGCGCCACGCGGCCCCCAGACGATGCAGTGGTTTGAGTTGATCGAAAAGTTCCATCGCCAAGGTCGCCACCTGCCGCGCGTGCTTTTCATCATAGTTGCAGCGCCGGCCCAACTCGATAATGCTGCGCCGGCGTGGATTGCGCACCTCCACCGAAAGCCGCACCTTCGGCCAATGTGTTTGCATATAGTCGATGATCATACCTTCGCGCATCGCCCGATCGGAAACCTCAATGAACGGCACTTTGAGCGATTGGAAGAGATAATCAACCAGCGCCGCCCCGGCCACAATTTGCGGAGCACGGTCTGGGTCTAGGCCCGGCAGGTGGCGGCGCTCTTTGAGAGTGCTGCGCAGCAGCCGCCGATAGACACTATCGAAATCATCCTGCGTCATGAAGGTCAGCACCCGGCGTCGACTGATTTCCGCGCCATGCTGGGCGATACACATTGCCGCAAGATTTTCCATGGTACCCGAAGTACCGATCATGCGCCCTGCCTTGAGCGCCAGGGCGCGGCTACAAATGGGCGAGAGCACTTTCTCTAGATGTCTACGCAAGGTTCGTAAGTCTGATTTACTGATGGGATCGGTATGCACAAACTCCTGACTAAGTCGGCTGGCTCCGGCCTTGCGGCTTTCCAGCATCAGCGGCCGCTGGGCGGTAGCAACGATGAATTCCGCCGAGCCGCCACCAATGTCCACGATGAGAACCGGCTGATCGTCAATAGCCAGCCCCTGGCGTACGGCCAGATAAATCAGCCGGGCTTCCTCTTGACTGTTAATTACATGGACATCCATGCCCAGGCGAGATTTGGCGGCTTCGACGAAATCACCGCCATTGACGCTCTCGCGCACGGCGCTGGTGGCGTACGCCAGAATGCGATCACAGGCCAGATTACGAGCTATGTGGGCATATCTCCCCAGCACGCCGAGGGTATGATTCATCGCCGACCGGGGCAACACATGGCGTACCAGCGCGGAAGCGCCCAACTGGGTCATCTCCTTTTCGGAGCTTAGCACTCGAAAGCCGAGTTGTTCGGTCACCTCGACGACCACCATGTGCAAGCTGTTGGTGCCGATATCAATAGCGGCTATGCGCAGTCCATGTGGACTGCCGATACGCCTGCGGCGGCGCGTGACCGTTCTTACGGCGGCTGGGCCGTCGGCAGCCCCGACACGTCGTGAGGGTCTGTTTTGCGCAATCTTACCAGCTATCGCCATGTTCAACCTTTACAAACCCGCGCCGCCGCCAGACCACTATCTTAACAATTGGGCGTGATTATGCTCGCCCATTCGGGTAAAGTCCAAATATTGATTTCGTGTACCGTTGGTAAATATCGAGATAGTCCATGGTCCGACGCCCTGCTAAGTCGCTCAAAACCGGATCTGGTACCACGCAAGCAGTTATCGACCGCCAGTTGCGGCACACCTGCCAACTCCGTTTGGAATCGCTTCTGATTGAAATTCACCGTACCGCCGCCCATCCTCAGGCCGACGCCATCCACGATCTCCGGGTGGCGGTACGCCGTGGCACGGAGGTTCTGCATGTTATGAAAATCACGGCTATCCCGCATCGCAGTGCGCTCACGCGTTTGATGAAGCGGTTGCAACTGGCCCGTCGTGCCGGAGGGGCCGTGCGCGATTGCGACGTGCTGCTGCAGATGGCACCTGACTGGCCAACACAGGGTGATCCAAGCGTCGTTATGGAGCGACAAAGACATGCGTTGAATCTTAGGCGAAGTAAGGCTCTTAACACGCTAATCCACAGGCTTGCGGCCAAGGCT
>JABEVA010000277.1 GCA_013044065.1 Phycisphaerae bacterium | reverse complement strand
CTTTCAAATTCGGCCAAGCCTTTTTATAATCGCTGCTGGCTGATCGCCGGAGTGGCGGAACTGGCAGACGCGCCGGATTCAAAATCCGGTTCTCGCAAGAGAGTGTGGGTTCGATTCCCTCCTCCGGCATTGGTCAGGCAACCACAAGGAGTGTTCATGAAAACCCGCCCGAAGATGCATGCGGCCCGTGCCGCTAAACGACGATTGACGGTCCTCACCGTTACGCTTCCCCCGGCCCCGCCCAAGGCCAATGCGCGGCGCGTCCAACAGGTTCGCCAAAGCTTGGGGATGTCGCAGGCGGTCTTCGCGGCTGTGCTCAACGTATCCATCAAGCTTGTTCAAGGCTGGGAACAGGGCTTGCGTAGGTGTGGCCAAGGAGAGTTACGGATGCTGGAACTCATGGAAAAGCACCCCGCACTCTTTCAGAATCTTGTCAAAACCTCAGGCCCACGCCGCTAAATTACCAGAAACATTCCAGCGGTACCCCGGGCAAGAGCGCTTTTACCCTTTCTGACATTGCCTTCATTTCCTCAGGTGCCAACGGATCAACATAATTTTCCGCGGTATTCCGGGCCACGGTATAAAGCTGCACCAGCTTAATTCGGCCGCCGGCCGCCTTGATATCCGCAAGCCGCCGGGCGTACGCCTGTATTTCGTCCGGCGGCGGTGGCTGGCCATGTATTCGCATCAGCAGTGTTTGAATCACCGTAGGCCGCACCTGCGCGCACCAGGTGATATTGGCACAAATCCGGTCAAAACCCACCCCGGGCCTGTTCACCAACTGATAATACGCGGCGGTGCCCGCATCCAGCTTGGCCCAGATTTCTCCACCGTGTTGATCCAGATATTCCAGGGCCTTGCGCACAGGCCGCCGGGCAAACATCGTGGCATTGGTTATCAGTACCAGTTTGACCCCAGATAACCCCGCTCTTTTGAGTTCCTCGGCCGCAATACGACAACATCGACCAAACACGGGGCAGGTAGTCGGTTCGCCGTCACCCGAAAAGGCGATGTCGTTGAGCCGCATCAACTCGGGCCTGATGGCTGCAAACTCCGGCAACCTGAAAATCTCATTGGAGGTGGCCAAGGCCAGCATCTGGCGGAGTTCCGCGCGCAACACCGCCGTCTCCACCCGTCCGGTTGGGCCGTTCACATGCCGATCCACACTGCAATAAATGCAGTCAAAGTTACAAATTTTATCCGGGTTAAGATTGATGCCGATGCTCAAGCCTCCGCTTCGCCGCGACACCACCGGATACACATATCGATTGTCCGCCCAAACCCGTGAATGGCTGGAGAAAGCCCGTCGCGTGGCGGCCGATGTTACCGCCATTGGGGAAAGTTTATCATCCATCGCCAACGCCCTTTCCGCCGCCGCCGCCGGGGCACGGCCGCGCATGTCGGTTAAACGAATTTCAGCCCGCCATGCCACCGTTGGCCGCACCGCCTCACCGCGACCATTTGACGCAAGCCTATCCGCTCAACTAGAGTACGGCTTGGGAAATCGGCCAACCGGCCGGAATTCCGCCCGCACCAAGAGGTTTTCCGCCCTGCCGGCATACGCCGCGTGCTGGTGGAATCCAGGCAGGCGGATTTCCCTTGGGAGCCAGCATAACGTCTTGCGGCCCGTTGTAGAAGACCCCATGCAGGAATCACCGCGACTTTGGAAGAAAAATCAGAACATCTCGCCGGACTCTCCAGTATTCGCAACGCCCATGAAGCCAGTGCTTCAGACGCTCTTGCGCCGCTGCCCGCGCCGCCGCCAGCTTCCACCAATGGAAAACCCGACTCGCTGGCTATCATTTCCGATATTCACGCCAACCTCGAAGCCCTGAACACGGTACTGGAAGATATTGCCCAACGGGGCATCCGCAATATCTGCTGTCTTGGCGATGTCATCGGCTACGGCCCCAATCCACGGGAATGTATTGACCTGGTGCTGGAGAATTGTCAGTTCACCATTATGGGCAACCACGATTTCGCAATATTTTATGAACCTTACAATTTTAATACCGCCGCTGAAAATGCCGCCTTCTGGACCCGGCAGCAGTTTGAATCCGACGCCGACAAGCCACGCCGCAACCGCCGGTGGCGATATCTGGGTTCCATGCCAACACGCATGTTAACCGACAAATTCCTGGCTGTGCATGGTTCCCCCCGCCGACCCATCAATGAATATATTTTCCCGGACGACATCTACTCGGCTACGCAAAAACTCGCCGGCATCTTCGATCGCGTACCCCATTTGTGCTTCGTCGGCCATACCCATGTGCCCGGAGTGTTTGTGGAGCATCCGGATTTTTATTCGCCCGCCGACCTCGACAATCGTTACGCCATCGGCAGCGAAAAAGCGGTGATCAATGTTGGTAGTGTCGGCCAGCCGCGGGACCACGATCCGCGAGCCAGCTATGCAATTCTCCACGCCGATGCCGTCGAATTCGTCCGCCTGTCCTACGATGTCAACGTGACGGTGGAAAAGGTGCGTTCCATTGACGCACTCGATAACTTCCTGGGGCAACGCCTGTTGGAGGGCGTTTAGTGAATGTAAAAAAACAATCCCCCGCCGCCGGCCATAACGCCCCGGAAACCATCCGCGGGCTTCATTATTGGGGCCGGTAAGTTGTACGAGACAACGGTTGCCATAACCTGGCCAAGGCTCAGCCGCCTACGTGACGAGAGGTTTTGATGAACGGTAAAAAGCTGCTCAATTTTCTGATGATCTTCGCCGTGGCTTTCCTGGCCATGAATCTCTTCACCCACTTTTTCTTCAAACCCAAGGGTAAACCTCACCCCCACCGATCAGGCGGGGCTCAGGCCACCGGCGCTGGCGCGGGCTATCAAAAGG
>JABEVA010000276.1 GCA_013044065.1 Phycisphaerae bacterium | reverse complement strand
GAAAAGTCCTGCTTTCGTTCGCGATGACTGCCCGCGCCAACCGCATCAGAATAAAAGTCGTAGCCGAATTTGGTGGATAAAATAATTTTATCACGACCGGCGTAGGCGATCGTATCCACCATCATTTTTTCAGCGCGGCCATTGTCGTAGGCGTCTCCGGTGTCGAAAAATGTCACACCCAGATCAAAGGCCAAGTTTTGCAACCGAATTCCTTCCGGTTCTTCGGACGCGGTTTTACCCCACATGCCACTGCCGAAAATAAAATTACCGAAGGCCAGTTCAGATACATCCAAGTTGGTGCCCTTGATCCGCCGATATCGCATGACTTATTTATCCTTTCAAAGAGTTTCATCAGGCAATTTTTTTTTCATGGCATATTGTATCATTTCACAGAAATTATTGAACCAAACGGTAGTTGGGTATGGCAATAAATTGTGGCATGAGTCGGGGAGGCAGGCCCGTCCGCGACGCACGAGCCAAGGTTCCCGGCCGTGGCCGGGACTAACCATGGGGGCTGAGCCTGGCGGGCGATTTTGGGTGAAATTGCGAGCTTGCCACGATTTTGGGTTACAGTTCGGCGGCTCCTGGTGCTGGAGTGATACGCAACGCCGCGCGGCACCAAGGCCTTAGCCACGGCGATTTTCTATTTTTCGGTTAATTCCGGCGCGCAGCGTGTCGGTTTGTTTCCGTCTCTCGGTTCTTGGTTTGCGGCCATAGCCGCGCTGTGCTGCTGTTGTGCTATAAATCCGGCAGCCGCGGATTCTTGGACAGGCGTTGGCACAAACGGAACCAGGCGAATTCCCTTAGCGCGTATCGCCTGGCGGATGAGCGGATCGCACAGGGTTTGCACCTCCAACAGGCGCTGGGAGCAATAACTGGAGTTTAAGGATCTGTCTAAACCGGGATGGCAGCTCATTTCGGTGATGCCAGGTTGTAGTTGATCCAGCAGCTTGAGCAGATTGGCCACGGACACATTTTCTGGCTTGGGCTGTAGATGCTCATCCTGGCCGAAAAAGGCACCCCAAAACCGCACCGCCGGGCTATTGCCACGTAAAACGATGCCCATGGTGTCGGCCAGTTCCCGCATCAGAAGTTTAACGGAGTTTTGCTGATGGACGTGCTGATGTGAATCCAGATGAGTGGGATTTTTGCCCGTGAGTTTTATAAAGGCATCCACTTGGCGGTAAATTTCGTCCCGCACCGCCAGTGGGTCATCGAGCGGCACCACCTCGGCGGTTTGCACCCATTGGTCGGTGCGGTATTCCCATTCTCCGAGTTCGACATGCAAGCCGAGGCTTAAGAAGAGATCGTCGGAGGCATATTCCACGGCTGCCGCGGCCGCCGGTGCCCGTACCATCAGGCTGGCACTGGTCAAGATACCCTGCCGCCGACATTGAATAATACCACGATTGGTGGCTTGGCTTAAGCCAAAATCATCGGCATTGAAGATCAGCTTTCTTGGTGATGCCGGTGAAGATGATGATTTCAGCATCCGAGTTGATCCAACACATTTTTGAGAACCTTTTCCGCGGCGAAATATTCGGTGGCAATTTCCAGCGCCGCCTGACAATGGGCGGTATAATCCATGGCAATGGCATCCACGGCGGCAAGAATATCCGCCATGGTCTGAAAAGAAAAGAGCCCGCGCCCAGTCGGCAAATGATGGCTGAAACCAGTTTCCTGATTAATGACCGGGCGTCCCGCCGCCAGATAACATGCGCTGCGGTCGCTGAACCATCCGCTTTTCAAGCGAATGTTCTGGTCTTTGGCTACGCTGAACTCACCGCGTGATTGGCGAATGTACTCTTTGTAACGCTCCATGTCCCGGGAGATATGCACCGGATCCGCCAAATGCCAGCCCTGCGTCTCCAGGCGCTGCCGGGTGGGTGTATCCACCCCGGCGGCCAGTTCAAACCTGTCCGATCGCCGTTGCGGCAGATCAATGAATTTCAGAAATTCCCGATCTTTCGACCAGTAATAGGTTTTGCCTTGGAACACAATGTCTCGTCCAACGTTTTTCCAGGTGGCAATGGTGTTGTAGGCGGCTCCCGGCAGCGGTGCCAGAGGCTGCCAAAAATCCAGGAGCACCGGTTGGCGTGTGGGCCGCCATTGATAACGCCCCACCGGCAAAAGACAATCCGATCCACCCAGATTTTCACCATAGGTAAAATGATGGGTGTGTAGGTCGAGCGCGGCCATCGTATTTTTGTCACCCTGGGCAATTTGAATTTGCGATACGACTGGATCCGTCTCCAGGTATACACGTACCGGACAACGCAGGTGTTCTTCACGCAGTTCTTGCGCGCCGGTGACATTGATCATGATATCCGCCGTTGCGTAGAGTTCCGCGATTTGTGCCTCGGTGCGGCCATAGCATTGGCCACCCTCATAATGGCCACGATAGGCCCAGCGGTCCGCAAGGCCGTGGCGTTGCAGTATTGGGGCAACGGTGTCGATATTGGGCCGGGCGTCGGGCGAGGAATCCCCTAAATCGGGATTATATATCCAACGGGCGGAATCCTCGACATAATACGGATCATATCCCAGCTTGCGCAAGCCCAGCAGGAAATGCAGAAACTGATACGTGACACCCGCCAGCGGATACCAGAAAAGAATACCCAAAACAATGATTTTAGGACGAGCGGTTCGCGACAATATTATGCTCCTTATTCAGGGTGCGGATCAACCGGGCCGGATTACCCGCGGCAATCGTGTAGGGTGGCACATCCGCAGTGACGACGGACCGCGCGCCAATCACCGAGCCTTCGCCGATATGCACGCCGGGGAGTATACAACAATCAAACCCCACCCACACATTATCGTCGAGCACCACAGGACGCGGTGCCACCGGAGCAAACACTTCTGGTTTGCGGCAGGCGGCAAAGGACTCCAGCATTCGCCGACGCTCTGCAGCGTCCGCAGACGCGCGAAAATTATCCATGATGACCACATTCCAGGATATGAGACAATGGCTGCCAATGGAAACGCACTGATCGGCAATCAGCCACAATCCATTGAGCAGCGTATAAGCGCCCACCCTCAATTGAGCCTCCGGTCCCATATCAAACATGCAACCGATATAGGCGGAACTGTTGGATCCAAACACAATGCCGGTTGGCTGGCGACTGCGATAAAGGTGAAAGCTATAGGTAGTTTCAATGTGCGCGCCCGCGTCCAACTGCACGTTTTCCGGGATGATGCCGGGATGCCAGTCGTTGGCGATTTTGCGGGAGGTCATAGAACCTCCAGGGGGCGTGCCGGATTGCCTGCGACTCGCGCACCGGCGGGAACATCGCGTGTTACCACACTGCCGGGGCCGATCCACGCACCGCGACCCACATGCACGCCTTTGAAGATGGTGACATTCGGGCCGACCCACACCTCATCTTCTATGACCACCGCCGCGCTTTCCACGGGCGGGCGAGACTGGCCGATGCCGGCCGGCGAACATGCCACGGCATCCGCAATGCGCTGGGCGGGTTCCAAGGGGTGAAAATCACTATCGGCAATGACGGCGTTCCACCCTATCAGGACATAGTTGCCGATGGCGATGGAGAATTCGCACATCAACACGGCCGCGGTAAAGCAGCAATAATCCCCAATGTGAATTTGCCCGAGGGGACCGACGGAAAATTGCACGCCATCCATCGTGGCATTGGTGCCGATGAGCAAGGCCTGGGCACCTTGGCCGCGAAAGCGGCGAAAGGCCGAACTGCCATGAATGCGGGTGTTATGACCCACACATACGCCTGTCGGCAGTGGGCCGTGATCCCAAACCGCCGCTGAAGCTGCTGGTTCGGTATCGCTCATGAAACCTCCGCGGTGGTGCGATGCGGCTGACTCTGCAGGTCGTATAAGTGGCGATACAGGCCATCCTGTACCAGGAGTTGCTCGTGGGTGCCGCTTTGTATCACCTGACCCTGCTGCAAAACGATAATTTGATCCATGTAACGCACCGTGTGCAGGTGATGGGCAATCACAATGGTGGTGCGTCCGGCCATCAATCGCTTCAGGGCGGCAAGTAAATCCGCCTCGGTTTGCGCATCCAGGCCGGTGGTAGGTTCATCGAGGACGATAACTTTGGCATCTTTCAAAAAGGCCCGGGCCAGGGAAATCCGTTGACGCTGGCCCCCGGAAAGCATCACTCCGCGTTCACCGATGGGGGTGTCAAAACCCCGCGGCATGGCCGAAATGAAGTCCCATGCTCCGGCTGATCGGGCGGCGGCGTGAAGCTGCTCCGGCGTGGCGTCAGGACGCGAATAGGCGATATTTTCTCCGATGCTCGCGTCAAAAAGCACGGGTTCCTGGGGCACAATGGCAATATGCCGGCGCAAGGATTCAATGGTGATTTCCCGCAGGTCGCGCCCGTCCAGCAGTATCCGCCCTGCAACGGGATCATAAAAACGCATGATCAAACTGGCCATGGTGGTCTTTCCAGCTCCGGACGGTCCCACCATCGCCACCGATGACCCGGCGGGAATCATCAGCTTCACCTGGCACAAGGCGCTTTGATCAGCCCGGTATCCGAAACTGACCTGATCGAATTCTATCATTCCCGCAACGCCGGCCCCCAGCGGGCGGGCGGTGGGCGAGTTACGTATGACCGGATCCCTATCCAGGATCTCAAAGACGCGATGCGCGCCGGCCACCGCGCCTTGGATGGAAGTGGCTGTATAAGAAAGCGTTTCCAGCGGCTTAAAAAGCATCGCCGTATAACCCACCATCAGCACTATATCACCCGGAGTCAATTCCCCGTGAAGAACCCGCCGGGCAGTCATCCATATCACCACCGCGGTGCCGCCGGCAAAGAGCGCCGCCACGCCGCTCTGGCCGGCGGTTTGCAGCAGCGTCAGTCGCAAATTGGCTTTCAGGCTTTCATTGGCCTGCTGGGCAAAGCGATTGGCTTCATAGTTCTCACGACCAAAGGCCTGCACGGCCCGAATGCCCGTGAGCGTTTGCTCCACCCGGGTGCTCACGCGGCTTTCATTTTCATGCACCCGTGTGGAGAGGTTCGTGGTGGGTTTCTCCAGCCGCTGCACCAGTATCAGCAGCAGGCCCCCAATCACCAGCGCGACCACCCCGATGCTCCAGTCCTGACCGACCATCACTACGGCAATGCCCGCCAGGGTCACAGACGAGGATATCGCCGGCACCAGACCCGCGTTGAATAGGGACTGCACCGAATACGTATCCCAGGTGATGCGGTAAAGCGAGTCGCCCACGGTGGTGGCATCGTGAAATGCCGGTGGTTGTCTTTGGATATGTTCAAACACACGACAACGCAGTTTGAAGACCATGCGTAAGCCCGACGAGATCAGCAGCCAGGTGCTAAGGACCGTCACCGCGGCGCTGGCCAGACTGATCAGCAGCAACGCGGCACACAGCAGCACAATCAGCCCCATTTTATGATTGCCAATGGGTAGCGCACGGCTGAGAACTCTTAGCGTAGAGACAATAAATCCAGGCGGCGGCCCTTTGATGGTCAGGGAATCGACGATGAATTTAAGTGGCCACGGCTGTAAAAGACCCAGGCCCGAACCCGCAATCATCAGGACCATGCCCAGGGTGCTCGGCCAGATTTCTCCCTTCATGCACAGGGCCAGAAGCCGGGCTGCCGTACGAAATGCCCCGGGGCGGGCCACACGGGCTGCTTCCACGGATGGGTCCATCAGTCATTCCTGATCTCAGTTTCACCGGGTCGATCGCGGCGGATGGATTTGCATACCGTCGCCAGCGCCGCCCCGGCATCCATTGACATGCGCAGGAATAGGATCGCGGCCACAAGTAACATCGGAATGGCACCGGGCCAACTTCGCGCCACCAAGTCAAACAGGCCCAGTCCGGTCAGCGTTCCCAGGATGATCACCATCACCCGCGGAAATGTCGGCCAGGTACGCAAGCGGACCAATTGATGCCCGTGGCCGTGTTCCTCCAAAGCCATGCGCATGCGCAGGCCACCAAAAGTGCCGCTGCGGCAGGCGAGATCCCATCGATCAAAATCACCGCCGCGTTGCACACACAGCCCTTCCTTTTTCAGGAATTCCTCCAATGCGGCCAGACGTTGCGTGGAACTTCGCCACTGTTCGCTCCATACCACAAACTCCCGTGGTACGGGAATATCCAGTCCGCCCGGGAAGCGCATTCGCCAGGGCGAAAGGCCACGCGACAAGCGTCCGCGCAGACGTGCTACCGGTTGAATAAGGTAGCACCACATGGTCAGCAATCGCAATTTGAAAATTGCGCCGGTGGTTCGCGGAATCTCGTCAAAGCGGCAATAAAAGGCCCCAATGGCCGCTTGAGTGATCGTTGCACCCAGCGCTGCGGCCAGCAATATCCCCAGCACCACCGGATGCCAGTAAAATCCAACCATGAACATAACACTTAACGTCAGTACGGCCAGATACCATTCCGGGGTCATGGCCAGAGAGGTCAAAATTCCCGGGGAACCATGATAAACACTTTGGAACAAGGCCCCACCCCAGGATCCGTGATAGAT
>JABEVA010000275.1 GCA_013044065.1 Phycisphaerae bacterium | reverse complement strand
CCTATACCGTGACCACCAATGATCTTGCCAGCTTGCAGCCGATGGGCAACACTTGGCTGGAAAAATCCCAACAAACGGCCCTGGCCTACGAAACGGAATTGGAATTGATTGGCGAAACGGCGCACGCCAGCCCGTTGCTTATCAAAAAACTGAATCCCGACGCCGGCTGGCCCAATCCTGCGCCTGGCACCGCCGTGACCATTCCCGCCGTGACGTATCCCGACCCCGCCGACAAGGCGGCTTTTGCGGTGATTCATCTGGGTCAAAGATATCTGGAAGCCTTTGACGCGGGCACGAATTTGTTGGCCCACTTTCCGTGCAGCATCGCGGCCAAGGTGGAGAAGCGGCCCATTGGCGAGCTCCATGTGATTGTGATCGCCCCGCATCCTAATTACACGGTCAACCCGGAACTGTTTCCCGAGTCCGCCGAACTCCAGGCCATTGGCCACAAGTTAATCCTGCCGCCGGGCCCCAATAACCCGGTGGGCGTGGCGTGGATCGGCCTCGACCGCCCGGGCTACGGTATGCATGGGACGCCGATTCCCGAACAGGTCGGGCGGACGGAATCCCACGGCTGCTTCCGGCTGGCCAACTGGGACGCCGAATATCTGGTGAAACTAGTCTGGATCGGAATGCCTGTGTTGGTCGAGCCGTGAATAGCGAGAAGAGGGAAATTACGATGGGCTGCAGCGAGTGGTTTTAGGGGTGGGCAAGCCGTCGAATTTAGGCCAAAGGCCCGGGCGATACCAGCATGACCCCGCGACCATTGGCAAACATAACGCGCGGGAAAAAAGCGGTGTCGTCGCTCTGCTTTGCCCCCGCAGTCCAAGATCGCGGTCTGGTTACGCCACGCATAGGTGGAGAATGCAAACGCCATAGCCACACCCAAGATTCTGATTCGCGGAGCCGTCAAATTGTCAGGGGATACCAGACGTCTTTTTTAGATGGTAGCCTTTGTGGGGGTCTTTGGCGCTGCTGCCCACGGCCACGACCTGCCCAGCTTCTACGAGACGTTTGAGTCGCGATTGAATCGCACGCGAGCTGCGCTTGACCTGTTCGGCAATCCGGCTGGTGGACGCACCGGGAGTCAGCCTTAGATAATCAATGATCGCGGCGTCCATTTCATCCATTTGTGGCCGGGCTATGCGCTCACGCCAGAACGTCACTCGAAAACCACTTCCGATTTCTTCCAACTGTGGATCAGGCAAACCCAGCCGCTGGCAGGCTGCGGTCATGCGCTGAATGCCGCTGCCCCATTGTTCAATGAGTTTCAACTCGTGAAAAACCCGCGCGATGATACGGTTTCGCAGTTTGGAGACGCCCCGGCGGATGTCCTCAATGGTCAAACCGGGTGCCAGATTCCCGGGGTTATCCACTTCAATGCGGTTGCTGAAAATTGCCAGCCGCAGGGGGGATCCGCGCTGGGCGTAATCGGCATGGACGAAAGCGTTGATGATCGCCTCACGCAAAGCCACCGCAGGAAATTCCCACACGTCACGATGCCGGATCCCGGTTATTTCCAACGCGTGACGCAGATTGCGCTGCGCAAAGTGCAGGGCCTTCTCCACTGCCAGCACAGGACTGTCAGTAATGGCAACAGAATCCACGATCACGCTGCGGTCGGTCCCCGCGAAGCAGCCGGCATGTAAGAAAGCGTCGGGAAATATTTTCAGGCGGTCTGCTCCAAACAATATCACACCGCCCACGGTGGGCACTTCTTGGCGCTGGTATGACGTGACCATTTGCAACGTCCGCAGATCTCTGTTTGATAGTTTTCGCACCGGAGCGAAGCACTCGGAAGCCACTCGGAAGTCAATCGCTTCCGAGTTCAATTCCGGCAAGGCCTCCTCGTCAAACGAAATGCCGCGCACAATACGCTGGAGCTCAGCCACCGCCGCCGTGTCCGCCTGCCGACTGGTCGAACCCACGCGCACATAAACCCCTTGGGGGAATCCGGCGGCTTTGAGATAATGCGGTCGACTGGAGCTGGGAAACACCTCGACAGCCAACAAATGGGTCTTGCGCCACGGGACCACATGAATCTCCGGCAAGAGCCGGGGTTCAATGCGGTCCGAAATGAAATTGGCGAGTTGCTCCTCGACCTTGGTCACATCGGGAACGCCGATGACTCTGTGAGAACTATCCTCCACGCCGACCAGCAAGGTGCCTCCCGCATTGTTCGCAAACGCAACCAGCGTCCTCATGACCTTGTCCGGTGATGATAAATCACGTTTAAACTCAAGGGTTTTGCACTCGTGTTCGCGCAAGAGTTCCATGACATTGACCATACTCGGCAAAATACACGGAAGCCAATCGGTTTGGCAAGCTTCCGTGTGGACAGCTTCCGTGTGGCCACAGAGACAGTTAGTCCAGTGCAGCGGAATATAGGAAAGGGACGGGTGCCGGACTTAACCACGGATGGGCAAAAATGGGCATGAATGGGCGGCAAAACCAGGCTCGCGCAGGCTGGTCTTTCATCTGTGTTCCGCGAACTGAATTAACCTGCCCAGGTGTGCAATGAGGGTGGCTCGGGCTTTCAGCCCTGGGTGGCATTTGATTGGCTTGATTCTTGGGGCGTTGCCCGCAGGCTGGTATGAGGCCGCGCCGTTGGCGCTGAGTTCCCCACTGCTCCTTCCGTGGGTTCCGCTCCATGGCTGTCTATGGGTTTGTCTTTCATCTGTGTTCTGATGCCGATCATCGGCTCGGTGAAATCGGTAACGTAAAATCTAATAAATTAGATCTGCCGGCAGGATGCCGGCAGCACGTTGGCGGACCAGTCACCGAGAAATGGTTGCAATATTTCTAGAATTGCCCTGGCAATTTTCAGAAATTTTCGGGGAAAACTTATTGGCAAAAAGGGCCGGAGCGTTATCGCCCCGGCCCTGGAAGGTCTTTCCTTTTATCGCAACCAATGCACGTTATTCAAATTGGCTTGGGGGAGCCGGCGCGGCATTCACCGGCGCGGTGACCGGGGCCACCGGTTGGGCACGCACGGCGGTCACCTCTTCCGGCTTGACGTCCAGCCCGGAATTGCCAAACGAGTTGTACACATAGGTCAGCACATTGGCGATATCGTCGTCGGTGAGCGGGAAAGAGGGCATGTTGTTGTTGTATTTCTGCCCATTTACGATCACCTCGCCTTGCCGGCCTGAGATGACGATCCGGATGGCGCGGCTCTTGTCCGCGTTCAAGAAATCCGATCCGGCGAGCGGGGGAAATATGTTCGGCCGCCCCTGACCAGACGGTTGATGGCAGGCGGCGCAAATGGAGGAGAACAATTTCCGGCCCAAGGCAATCTGCTCCTCCTTGGTTTTGGGACCACCGGCGGCGGGGGCTACGCCGCGGGCTGCTCCCTGATCCACCCACTCGCGGACGATCCGGCGTTGCTCTTCGGTGAGGTTGAGCGATTCCGGACTATTAGCAATGGGCATGGCTTCCTTGTAATAGCTGCCCTTCCAGCTATCCCAAATGCGCCGGCGAATCTCCCAGCGGTCGCCATAGGCGGTTTTGTAATCCAGCCAGTTATAAACGAACCGCGATTGCTGGTTATGACAACTGGAACAATTGCCCATGAAAATGGGCAGGACATCACGCAGGTAGGTGGGGTGCTGGTCGGCAGCACTCAAGACGACCGGCGTGCCCGTGGCGGGACCCGTGGCGTCTTGAGCGAGCGCGCCGGCACCGAACCAGCATCCGAGTGCCGCAAGCACCCCGGGACCGAAACGGACCACCGAACGCCGTAGTTGAGGAAGAAGTGAAGTTTGCATGGCTATTTTATATTTAAGTTTTTGGCGTATTCCCCGGTCAGATTAAAAGCCGTAAGATAGCTGCAGGACCATATGATCAACTTGGGTGGGATCCGGGCTGTGCAGGAATTCATAGTCGCCCTCAAACAGCAGCGTGTTGGTGATGTAATAAATGAAACCGGCGGTGTACCGTTCGACGCGCGGGTTAAGCCCGTCATGCACGGCGTCATAGCGTGCCACCAGCTCGATATTATTAATCGCCGGCAGTTCCAGGTTTAAGCCTGCGAGTCTATAGCCAGCTTGGACGAACAAGCCCTGCTGGGTCACTTCACCCTGGTCACCACTGCCATAGCGAGTCAGGATATACTCGCCATTGGCCTCAAAATTAGGCCCCAAGTGCAAGGCGGCATCCAAAACCCCGGCCGACCAAACATGGCTTTGCACCATGTCTAGCGTATTATCCCATTGTCCGGCCATGCCTGAGACGCCCACCTCCAAGTCATAATGCGGCTTGAACGGCACGAAATAGCCCAACCGGCCGCCCCCACTGGGCGAGCCGTTAAGGCTGGCAATCCCCCCATTCGACAACTGCCCCACATTGCCGCCCAAGTCCAGTGCCCTGGCGTTGCCGGTGCCATCCGCCGAACTCTCACCATTCACCCCATAAACCGAGTAATTGATAAACTGACCGGATTGACCCAACGGAATAGCACCGCGAAGCTGGGTACCGACGCCAGTGCCGGGAATCAGCGCGTCCACCGCCAAGGGATTATCCGGAAACTTGTTCAACCAGCCCGCCGAGCGCTCGCTGTACGTCCCCAGTGGCAGGAGCATATCCCCGGCCACAAACGTGACATAGTCATTCACCACATAATCCAATTGCGCAAAACTCAATTGGAAAGACGTCGAAGCGCCGGCACTGCTGGGGGCGTTGTTTCCAAGGAAGGTGTCAAAACCCGCCTCGTACAAAATATTGTCCCCGCCGCGATAGACAAAGATGGGAGCAAAATCGGCCAGCAGAAACGTGCCATTCTGTCCAGACGACTTGTCGTATTGGAATTCCGCGTCACCCAGCATCATGAAATTATGGTTGACCGTGGCCTCATCAATCGGCGCCCGCTCGGGCGGCTGGCTTTGCACCTCCGCGACCGCATCGCTTTTTTGCTTTGCCTCGACCGCCGTTTGCTGCGTTTCGGCCAGCTTCGAGCGCAGCTCCTGGATTTGCTGCAGGTCCGCCTGGTGGGTTTGCGTTTCAATTTGATTCGTCTGGCGCAGGCTTTGCACTTCCTCGCCCAGTTGTTGGACCGCTGATTTGAGAGCGTTGAAATCAGCGTCGCTGACTTCGGCTGAGGCGTTCCCGGCTTGCGCGAGACAAAAGAGGCCGGTCGTGGCCGCCACTCCGTACCTGATCACATTGGTTTTCATTTGCATTTTGGTTGCCATTTAAGATTTCCGATTCCGGTTAGCGTCCGCTGTTGTCCTGAAGATATTTCAGGATCAATTTAGATTGTTGCACGGGTATGTTGGCACGCACCTGCATGTGGAGCATGATGGTCTTCCACTGCGCCCCTGTGCGTTCCGTGGGGTAGCGCTCCGGATGACAGCGGTTGCAGTGAATAGAGTAAAGCTCCGCTCCCGTGAGGTGATGCGACTCCGAGGCGGCTACCGCAGTTGCTGCGGGAGCCGCAGCCGCCACGCTGTTGGTCGAGGCCGTCCCGGCGATCGGAGGATCGGCATGAGCCGGGAGCCAAGCCAAGCTGGTGATCCACGCAGCACTGATTACTCCCGCCAAGCCGGCCGGAACGCTGAACCTGTTAAATTTGATCTGTTTCATAATTTGATACCATTTTACTGTTCTTGTCGCACACCCGTTTCGCTGACACGCGGGTTTGTGTTTGTGTATGTTTCACCGCCGAACCAAGCACATTTTGTTGCCACGCAGCATAATTAATGGCCATTAAAGCTCTAACCGCCAATTGCTGTTTGTTTATCATATTTTGGCCCGCCCGCTCTGACAAGGGGTATGGCGAAATTCCCCGAGCGCAGACCGGCAAAGCGGCAAACCTTGCAACGGCCATGCATGGATTGGGTAAACGCTGGCGGTGGATTCCAGTTCCAGAATCTTTCCAAACTCCCGGCACACGACCCATTGTCATTCGCCAGCGGTATGGTAATTTGCTTCATAATAGGTGTTTGCATTAGCGCCATTGGCTTAATTGGCCGCAATGTTGCGTGTCCATGGCCCGTTTGTCCATGGGGTGAACACCCCATATCCCTTTGGAAAGATAAGAAGCCGAAAAACCGCCGGCATTGATCTTTCAGGTCCTCGCCGCTGCGGGAACCCCGCTGATCATTCTTGGATATCAGAGCTGTGGCCTGCCTGGGTCTCATTCCGCATGGGCGCGGGCCGCCTCCCCGTCATTGATCAGTTTTATTACCGGCTGAATCTCCTGGCAGTTCATGAAAGTCTTCCAGCACATTCCAGTCCGGTAGTTCTCTACCATGGGCGCCATCGGCCCTTGGTCAATGCACAGATAGGTT
>JABEVA010000274.1 GCA_013044065.1 Phycisphaerae bacterium | reverse complement strand
CGCAGGCGTTTGCCCGTCTTTACATCCACCGGGGGAAAAAGCGGCTTGCGCCGCATCTATTCTCATCTGCAAGGCCGTTTCATAGGCCTTGCGGCGAAAGTCCCCAAGCAAGTCCCGAACCTCCATCTCACTGCCGTTAATCCATGCCCCATTCGGGGCCTTGTTCACCGCCGTCGCCACCCCACGCAGCAATTCTTCCGTGATCCCCCGCATCCGCTCAACATACGCTTCCACCTTCATCACCGGTACGCTATCCATAGCTGGTCTCCTTGGGCCTGTCCTTGACCCCGTTAAATTACACGCAACCATGCGGTCGCCATAGCCTTATCTTACACCAAATACCACTGCCCGGAAAAATTGCCACGCCCTTGATCATGGGGCCGCGCCCATCGGGATGCTTCCGTGCATCCAAAGCCCGGATTGGAGCAGGAATCTGCTTGTGGCCAATGATCCGGCGCATGGTGTATCCAAGTTCTTAGGCGGCCAAGCCGTATCGACGTTGGCAACGGCGGGTGCGAGCGAACTGCCTATGCTGCTCTCCGGTGCGGCGAAAGAAGCGGCCACCATTTTGCCTGAAGTCACGACCGATGTAACTGACCTTGCCGGGGCTAAGACGGCGACAAATCTTTCGGAAGACGCTATACAAGCCCCTACCGCCCATACCGAGGAAGTGGCCACCACGGCCGAGCGCGACCTGGCGCCTGCCGAAACGAAGACCATCGCACGTACTGAATCCAAAGTTCCGACGGAAAGCAGCACCGCAAAGGGTGCGGCGAGAGAGCAGCCAGCCAAACCCACGGCCAAAACGGGAACTTCGGGGGGCAAAACTAGCCAAGCTGCGAAGCGAAGTCTTGCCAAGGAACAAGGGGGAATCCCTAGATCAAGCCCAACCCGTTCGACAGGGTGCATACGCGGACAGGTCGACGGGAGCGAAGACCCGGTGGTGGGAATATACCGATTCGGGTGGGAAAACCAAAATCGTCATTGAGCATCCCGACGGATCTGTGCATGTCGGAACGCCCAAGCCGCAGTCGACGCACCTCCAAGGTGGCGTTCCCAAGTACTACCAAGAGCCGGGTACAGGTCACGTGGGTGAAGATTAGGAGAACAAATTATGACCAAAGATGATCTTCATTTCGCTCTAGCTGCCCATCAGGCACACAGAGTGCGCAGCGCCTGGATAGCCTCTCTGTCGAGTGTTTGTGGCGAGCGTATACACGATACGGCATTCCTATCCATTGACCAGACCAAGAAACTAAAGGCAGATTTTTTTAACATAGTGAAAAATAAAAATATCACTACCACTCAATATTGGAAAGCGGAGGAGAAAGATCGTTTTTGCGCCACACTTGCTAATTTAGCTAGCAGTGCTACGAATTGGCACGTCATACTTTTCACTGCCAACGACCAATATTTTGGAGCAGTGCGGCTCCCGGCCTACTGCGCTTTGCGACATCCGATGCAAATTTGGCAGGTGGTCAACGAGGACTTGGCGTTTGCGTTTGAAGACTTATCCAGTGGAGTGTGTTTGGAGCTAAGCCACTATGATGCAGATGGGCGGCATGTACCTGAGGGCATCTTTGAGTTAACCACTTGGGGCGTATTTACGTGTGGTGGTGTGTAGCGGCTGTAGTGGCCCAGCCAATCGTAGAGCCGCTGATTTTTCTGATAACGGAGCTTCAGATGATCGGCAAGTGAATGGATGACATGGAATTATGGAAGCGGCTGCGCCGAGAACAGTTGAACAGTAGTGAGTTGAGCAGTAGGCTAGGAAGGGTTGAATGGTAACACTGGCTGAAACAACTTCGACCCCGCAATTCCGCCGGCGCTTTCTGCGCTCCGGCCTGCGGAATTTCCGCGCCAGCGACAACACTCGCCGCGCAGCGCCTCCACATTCCTCTAACTTCCAACTCCTAACTTCTAACTCCTCGTTGTCGTATGACTATAAACGTCTGCTGTGCGAAACCGACACCATCGGCGGAGCGATCAGCCCGACGTATGCATCAGATACCACGGAGGAATTCGGCGATCTGATTGGCGAGGATGGCCAGTACATTCATCAATATGATGCCCAAGCCAACACCAACGCATTATTAGATGACACCGGCACTGTGCAGGCGCAACACAAATATTATGCCTTTGGGCAAGTCAGCGCTGTGAGCATTGATGGCGGCGCGTGGACAGCGGAAGATTGGCAAAGCCTACCGCTGGACTTCACCAGCAATATGCTGGCTGGCGGCAAGAAGCAGTATTATCTGGATCAGGAGATAGCGCTTTACCTGCTGGGGTCAGGCAACAAGGGCAGATACTATGACGCAACGACAGGCAGATTTTTAAGCGAAGACCTGACCGGCGAAGCCGGCGGTGATGACAATCTCTTCCGTTACACCGGCAATGATCCGATTAACAATATCGATCCCAGCGGGCATAAGGATGAGAAGCTACCACAAACGCAACAGGCACAACAACATAATCACATCTCATCCACATCAACGTTAGTCGGATCCGGCGCGCTGGCCGGTAAGACACAACTGAAACCTCCACCCTCACAACTGCCGAACGGCCGGCGTGTAATAAGGCCCAACGACAGGCCCCGAACGCCCAAGAACGAACCGGCTGAAAAACCCGGAGAGCCTGCGCCTTCCGAATCGGGGGAAACACCGACCACGCCGGGCGGTACCCCGGGTACAGACGTTGGTTCCGGCGCGGCAACGGGAGAAGGGGGCGGTGCGGCTGTAACGGCCGGCGAGACCGGGGCGGAGGTTGGCGTGGCCGTGGAAACTGGCGGAGAAGTGGCAGCGGGCACAACAGTCGTGGAGGTCGGCGGGGGCATAGCCGTCGGGCCGGTAGCGGTGCTGGGTACCATCGCCGGGGCGGTTGGGGCCGGGGTCGGCTGGGTGGTTCAAAAGGTTGCCATCGGTCCGATTCAGAAGGCAATCCACGCGCACCAGGAGTCCGTAGCGAATGCCAAGGGCGTCGCGGCGGTGAAAAAGATCAAGGAAACGCATCCAGCGGTCCAGCCAAAAGACAAGCCTGCTCCTGCCTCGCACCCTGGATTAACGCCGGCAAAGCCAAGTGTGCCCAAGCCTGGAGCAAAGCCCACCACGCAACCGGCTGTGCCGCGTCCGAAGGCTCAGGAGGCACCAACCACACAACCTGCTGCGCCGGTGAAGAAGCCCGCTGAAGAACATGAGCACGAGCCCGCAAAGGAGGAGCCTAAACAGGAGGAAAAGACGCCGAAAACACAGCCAGCAAAGAATGCTTCGAAGATTGATCGCAACGCACTCAAGGCCGAGCGCGAGGCTTTCTGGAAGGCTCAAGCAGAGAAAAATCCCGGAAAGTACAGTGCTGCAGATCTAGCGAGGATGAAGCAAGGGCGAGCACCTTTGGGTCCGGACGGAAAACTAGTGGAATTGCACCATGTGGATCGAACACCCGAAGGAGGGGTGAAGCCGATGAGCCGGACGGATCATCGGCTGGGCGGCAACCATAAGAAAAATCACCCTTGAAGGACATAGCCATGGCTGAAGAAGAGATGTTTGTGAGCGCCATACGATCTATTGACGATCGGGCTGGTGTTTTTGAGCATGACGGTGATACTGGGTACTTCTATCTTTGCGAAACCAAGGCGGGAAAGCAATTGAAAGTAGTTGCCGCGATTCGGGTTGTAATCGGAGAGCCCGATTTTGGAGAAAGGGATGTCGCGGTTCAATGGGACGTCAAGGAAAGCAAGGTAGGGTTATTCATACGTGGACAACTTTGGGCTGCGTTCGACGCCGCGACCGGCGCGAAATACGGTGGAAATTATCGTCATGATTCTCAAGCGAATATACCTGCAGAAATGGTCGATGCTTTTGGGTATAGTGGCTGAAGCGGCCCAGCGAATTGTAAGGTCGCTGATTTCCACGACAATGGAAGCGACGGCTTCGCCGAGGGAGCAGTTTTGCGAAAGCGGTATGTGTAGTGGCCCAGCCAATTTTAGGTATAGTGGCCCAGCGAATTGTAGGGTCGCTAATTTTCATGATAAGGGAAGCGATTACAATGACCAACGATCATAGATCACCGATCAAAACATGAGGAATAATGCATAGATCATGGTGGCGGCGGCACCGAGAACAGTTGAACAGGAGTGAGTTGAGCAGTAGATTAGGAAGGGTTGAATGGTAACATTGGCTGACACAACTTCGCCCCCGCAATCTCGTCAGCGCTTCCTGCGCTCCGGCCTGCGGAATTTCCGCGCCAGCAACAACACTCGCCGCGCAGCGCATCCGCTTTCTTCTAACTCTCAGTTCCTAACTTCTAACTCCTCGTTCGATGCCGATCTCTTCCGCTACACCGGTAACGATCCGGTGAATAATCTTGATCCCAGCGGACATGATGGCAAGAAGGAACCGCCGAAGCCAGTTTACCATCCGCCGCAGACCCAGCAGCACCAGCAGCAT
>JABEVA010000273.1 GCA_013044065.1 Phycisphaerae bacterium | reverse complement strand
GCCGCGGGTGGGCGGGGGCAGCGGTCCAACCGGTGTCGGCGGCGCTGCCACGATGGCCCTGGAGCGGGCTACAATGGCCATGGAGGACCAGGAGATGCCGGAGATGGTGGAAAATCAGCCGCCCGAACCATCGCCACCGCCGGAACCGGAGTCGGGGCGGTAAGAAATGGTTCGTCGGGACAACCGCGGAGAAATTAAAATGCAGCCGCATCGCGGAACAATTTTGCTCACGGAAGATGATGCGAGTGTGCTCTCCGCATTGGCGATGGTGCTGGAGCAGGCGGGCTATCGGGTGCTCAAGGCTGCCAATGGCCGCGATGCGTTATTGATGTTGTCTGCGCAGGTGCAACTGTTGATAACGGATTTGTGGATGCCCAACATGGATGGGCTGGCCCTGCTGGAAGAGGTGCGTCGCGCCTTTCCGCGGTTGGAAGTGGTGATGATTACGGGCAATGCCACGGTGGCCTCGGCGGTGCAGGCGATGAAGGCCGGGGCGTTTGATTATCTCACCAAGCCGTTTACTCCGCCGGATTTGCTCGATGTGGTCGAGCGGGCGATAGAACATGGCCGGTGGTACCGCGATATCAGCCAATGGAGTCGGGAAGAAGATGCCGGAGACCGCATTGAAAATCTGATTGGCAATTCCGCGGCCATGCGGGAAATATCACGTACCATCCGCCGGGTGGCCCCGTTTAAGAGCACGGTGCTGGTGGATGGCCAAAGCGGCACAGGTAAAGAGATGGTGGTGCGGGCGATTCACCAGCTTTCGCCGCGCCGGAACAAACCTTTTGTGGCCATCAACTGCGCCGCGGTGCCGGGGGCGCTGATGGAAAGTGAACTCTTCGGCCATGAACGCGGGGCGTTTACCGGGGCCGATTACCGCACCACGGGCTATTTTGAAGCGGCCACCGGCGGAACCCTGTTTATCGACGAAGTGGCGGAAATGGATCCGCCCGTACAGGCCAAGCTGCTGCGGGTGCTGGAAACGGGCCTGGTGACGCCGGTGGGGTCCACCCGCGAAAAGGCCAT
This sequence comes from Phycisphaerae bacterium, assembly GCA_013044065.1. Lineage (GTDB taxonomy): Bacteria > Planctomycetota > Phycisphaerae > WQYP01 > WQYP01 > JABEVA01. The sequence goes on along the minus strand of JABEVA010000273.1, from coordinate 1,723 downwards.
TGATGTGCGGGTATTGGCGGCAACCAATTCCGATCTGGAGGCGGCGGTCGAAAGCAAACGTTTTCGGGCGGATTTATTCTATCGGCTCAATGTGGTGCGCATTCACCTGCCGCCGCTGCGCCAGCGCCGCGAGGACATTCCCCTGTTGGTGGGAATTTTGCTCCAGCGCCTGTGCGAGGAAAATGGTCTGCCGATGCCGCGCGTGGACCCCGATTTAATCAGCACCCTGCAAACTTATTCCTGGCCGGGCAATGTACGGGAATTGCGCAACGTGCTGGAAAATTTGCTCATTGTGGGACCGCGTGAGGTGCTAAGCACGGAAGACCTGCCGAAAAGCATCCGGGTGCCGACGGAATCGGGAATGCCGCCGGCCGGCTTGGCCCTGGAACTCGCCGAGCGCCAGGCGATTGAGCAATATCTGCGGCAGTATCAGGGTGACCGGACCCAGGTGGCCATAGCCTTGCGCATCAGTACGCGCACGCTGTATCGCAAAATGGCCCGCTACGGGCTAAGCTGAAAGCCCAGCGCGGCGGTGGGCGGACGGGCGGTTCATTTGTGGACTGTGCCCCAGACTCCTGTACCCGCTGGTAAACCCACGCGGTCCCAGGGATTGTTTCCCTGGGCGCAAGGTGTTCTCGCAGGAAGCGGTGGCTTGGAATTCCGCAGCACCGCAGGCCGGTGCAAACCTATCACGCTGCGGCCGCCAAAGGGTAGCGCTGCACGGCCTTTGCCGCCCACAGAGCTACAGCTTCAATTTTTGGCGATAAAACTCAATGGTTCGCCGCAGGCCCTCCCGGCGAGGAATGGTGGGGGACCAATGCAGTTTTTCCTTAGCCAGGGTGATGTCCGGGCAGCGTTGACGCGGATCGTCCGGCGGCAAGGGCGTGTGGATGATGGTACTTTTAGAGCCACACAACTCGCGAATTTCCTGGGCCAGCTCCAGCATGGTGGTTTCTTCCTGATTGCCGATGTAGATGGGAAAGTGATACCCTTGGCCTTCCATCAGCAGTAAAAACCCGCGAATTTCATCTTCCACATAGCACAGCGAACGCGTCTGCCGGCCATCGCCCTGCACGGTCAACGGCTGGTTGGTCAGGCTTTCTTTGATAAACGCCACCACCACCCGGCCGTCATCGAGAGCCAATCGCGGACCATACGTGTTGAAAATGCGCACCAGGCGGGTATCCACGCCGCGCTCGCGGTGATAAGCCATGGCAGCGGCCTCCATGAACCGTTTGCTTTCATCGTACATGCTGCGCATGCCCACGGGGTTGACGTGTCCCCAGTAGGTTTCCCGTTGCGGGTGTTCCAGCGGATCGCCGTAACATTCGCTGGTGGAAGCCATGAAAATTCTGGCTCCGGTTTTTTCCGCCAGTTCCAGCAGACTGATGGTGGCTAGAGAATTTATTTTCAGGGTGGTTACCTGATGGCGTACGTAACCGACGGGACTGGCGGGGCTGGCCAGATGATAAATTCGGGTGAACGGGTGGTGGGTGATGGCGGCCGGCAGTCCCATGGTCAAATCATGTTCGATGAACCGAAAGTGCGGGTGGTCGTGCAAATGGGCCAGGTTGTCCCGCGAGCCGGTAACCAGCGAATCCACCCCGGTGACATCGCAGCCGAGTTCCAGCAGGGCATCGGTAAGGTGGGACCCCAAAAAACCGGCGGCTCCGGTGACTAAAACGCGGCCCGGCGGACATTTGAAACTTGGCGGTAAATCAAG
>JABEVA010000272.1 GCA_013044065.1 Phycisphaerae bacterium | reverse complement strand
GCGATACAATGGGCATGCCATCCAACTCGCCAATCGACACGCTCACCGGATAGCGCGCAACCCGTAAATCCGGCACCACCCGCACATCCACGCTGGTGCGTTCAAGCTGGGCCACCACCTGCGGCAAAAGCGGTGCCTCGTGCGAACGCAGAGCCACAAATACGCAGTCCGGCCGCATCTTGTCGATAATCCGCGGCAAGTCCGCCAGCGCACCGGCGATGCAAATGCCGCGGATATGCCCGGCCATCAAGGGCTTATCTTCCACGCTGACAAACCCAATGACGTTAATGCCGGTCCAACTGTTGTCACGCAGGGTTTCCAGCAGACGCTGGCCCAGGCGGCTGGTGCCCACGATAAGGGCGTGACGCTGGTTCCACCCCTTATTGCGGACAAAACGCAGCACCGATCTAAACAGCCCGCGTTCCAGCACCAGCATCGCCATCAGCGTGGGCAGCAAGGCAAGCAACATGCCGCGGGTAAAAGGGGTGTTGCGCAGATAATACAGTGCCGCAATTAGCACCACCCAGCAAGCAACACATGCGACGATGATCGCCCGAAGTTCTTCCAGAATCCGGCGATCGCGCCGAGGCTTGTAAAGGCCCGTGCCGCTGAACACCAACCCCGCAATCGTCAGGGTCAACACCAGCCCTTCGATCACGCTGTGCGCGGAAGGCAGCGGCTTGGTATGCGGAAAAAATGAAAAGCGAATGGCGTAGGCCGAAAACCATGCTGCGCTCACCGTCACACCGTCGATGACACCCAAACCGAACTTCAGAAGTTGATGGTGCTGTTTAACCATGAAAAAGGGTTCTCATAATCCGAGCCGCGGGCTGCGCCAGCCTGGCTTTTCCCGCCCGCAGCTCGCTCAAGCACGCCCGGTTGGCCGATCACCAAGTTTTTATTATACACGACCACTGCCATGGTGACAGGCCAGCAGTAATTGCGGCAAAACTATACCTGTGGCCGGCTTGTGCGCAGTCCGCAAGTGGCGAAAAATGGACGGGCCGCAACGGTATTACCGTCGCGGCCCGCTCTTGGGATGGCCGATAAGCCGAATTCTGTGCCGTTACCGGCGGTGATCATTTATCTGGGAGCAACATTGCTGTTGCCCTCAAGCAACCTACCCGAAGCCTACCCCAGCGCTGTTTCCTTATTTTCTTACGAAAACTTCGTACTTCAGCTACTGCCATCCTGCCGGCAACTTCCTTGACGGGGACATCGTCGCCTATGACAGGCACGCGTCGGGCCAACGCTTCGGCCTCCTATTTGGTCTTGCACCCGGTGGGGTTTTCCATGCCGGCGGTGTCACCATCGCCGCGGTGCGCTCTTACCGCACCTTTTCACCCTTGCCTGCCGGACTAGCCGACATCGGCGGTTTAGTTTCTGTGGCACTTTCCCGCGCCTGCCCGGCCCCAAGGCCAAGCCGACGGGTGGGCGTTACCCACCACCGTACCCTGCGGTGTTCGGACTTTCCTCCCGACCTTCGCCGGGCGATCACCTGGCCACCCCAACGTATCATACACCAGAAACCGCAATGAGTAAAAAAAACAGCACGCCTGTGGCCGCAGGAATCCGCCAAAAGTCCCGCAGCAGATTGGGCCCCACTTCGCGGATGGAGGCTTTTTGAAAACACTACCGCCCGTGCGCAAATTTTTACGCCGTGCGAAGAATTCCAAGGATTGTGGCCCAGCGCCTTTACCAGGCAAAGTGCGCAAAGGCCCGGTTGGCTTCCGCCATCTTATGAACGTTTTCCCGGGTTTGAATGGCATTGCCCTCACGGCGGCTCGCGGCGATGAGTTCATCGGCCAGGCGTTCCAACATGGGCTTGCCGCCCTTCCCACGAACGGCTTCCAGTATCCATCGGATCGCCAGACTTTGCTGTCGCTTTTTGGATACCGACATCGGAACCTGATAGTTCTGTCCACCCACCCGACGGGAACGGGTTTCCACGTTGGGCTTAACGTTTTCCATAGCCAAGTTAAAAACCTCAATAGGTTTGGTGTCTTTGACGCGCTTGGCAATCACATCAAACGCACCATACACCACGCGCTGCGCAGTCGATTTTTTCCCATCATACATCAGGCAATTGATGAACTTGCTTAAGAGCAGCGAATTATGAACCGGATCCGGTTTAAGCATGTCCGCGCTGGCGGTAAACGATTTGGCACCCATGAACTGTCCTTTCTTTTCTCCGTATCGAATCAGTCGATTCGGGATACTCGAAGGTATTAAACTTTGCCGGTTGGCCCATTGCCCACCGAGGCACATTGCAAATGATATTCTTTTACCAAGTTTATAAAAAACTTACTTGGGTTTCTTGGCTCCATATTTCGACCGGCTGCGGCGACGGGCTTCCACACCACTGGCATCCAAAACACCGCGTACAATATGGTACCGCACGCCCGGCAAATCCCGCACCCGACCACCCCGCACCAGCACAATGGAGTGTTCTTGCAGGTTGTGATCAATACCTGGAATATAGGCGGTCACTTCCTTGCCATTGGAAAGCCGCACCCTGGCCACTTTACGCAGCGCCGAGTTGGGCTTTTTGGGGGTCATCGTTTTCACCAGCAGGCACACCCCGCGGCGCTGCGGCGAAGATTCCAAATCCTTGACCTTGTTGATGCGCTCCAATGAACGCCGCGGCCTGCGAAGCAACTGATTAATTGTCGGCATAACCCGTCCTGAAAATAACCCTTTGGACTCTTCAAGAGTCCAAATATCCATCCACCCCAAGCACAGAACCACATCATAGAGCAATCTCTGGAATTCTTCAAGCACAGACCAGGCTTCACAGCGCATAGGGCATGGGGACTTATGCCCCTGCCGCACGCTTGCAATGAGATCGCCATCTACAGATAATAGGTTTGTGAACTGGAACACCATCTTATTGGCGGCTCTGATTTTGGCGGTATTTCTCGCCCTTAAGCGACTGGGCCTGATTTCTCGGCGTGCCGCGCTGCAGCACCTGCAAGGTGGTGCGGTGGTCGTGGATGTTCGTAGCAACCGGGAATTTCAATCGCACCATCTGCCTGCAGCGGTGAACGTTCCATTGGACCAACTCCACCATCTTGCCCCCCGACAATTCCCGGATCATAGCCGGGTGCTGCTGCTGCATTGCCTAAGCGGGACTCGCAGTTCCCTGGCCCGCCGCACCCTTCGGCAAATGGGTTACAGCAACGTTTATAATTTGGGATCCTACGGAAGGGCACGCCGCATCATCGCCAGTCAATAAGCGGCCACCCTGCAACCGCGGATTGCGCCAATGCCCTTGGCCAGCTTCGGCTGCGTTATCAGACGTTTTAAGGACTGCAATTGGAGCGATAAAAAGCGAACCGACCGCGTGTTTTTGACGATAATATGCGGTGTCAGGGTGGCCCGCCATGCTAGCTAGCGGCCGACATAAAGAAGTCGACACACGGTTAAGTTGGATTACGCAATGGTGTTATAAATTAGAATTATCGAACTGGTGGTTTCTTCCCGGATGGCTGATCGCGGCATCGTGTTTGCACCATGCTCATCGACATCCGGGCAGGGGAGGTTGGCTTTGAAGAGCATGAAATGGCCTGAAATTAAGGAGTATTCATGGCGACGATTCATCGTTTTGTGGTGGTGCCTGCCGTGCCGGAAAGCCTGCAGGGACTCAACGAACTGGCATACAATATATGGTCTTTGTGGAATTATGAAGCTTCCAGCCTGTTTAGTCGGCTGGATCCTGATGTGTGGGAGCTGACATCGCACAATCCGGTGTCGCTGCTGAATCTGGTGAGTCAGGAAAAGCTCACGGCGGCCGCATCGGACGAAGGATTTTTAACCCACCTCAATCGCATTATGGCCGATTACCGACGCTACCTGAGCCAGCCCACCTGGTTCAGCCAGAACCATGCAGATCAAAAGGGGGCCCAGATCGCCTATTTTTCAGCGGAATATGGCCTGCATGAGTGTCTGCCGATTTACTCCGGTGGCTTGGGGATGCTTTCCGGCGATCATCTTAAAAGTGCCAGCGAAATGGGACTGCCGCTGGTAGGCGTGGGACTCCTTTATCGAGAGGGATATTTTCATCAACAACTCAACGCGGATGGATGGCAGCAGGAAAAAAACCCGGAGAATAATTTCTTCAGCATGCCCATCACACAGGTGCGCGGTGCGGATGGCAATCCGGTGACCATCCAGGTGGAATTACCCGCCGGACCGGTGCGGGCCAATCTTTGGAGGGTGCAGGTCGGACGAATTAACCTGTATCTGATGGATGCCAATTTGCCCGACAATCGCCCGGAGGATCGGGAGATTACCGCCCGGCTCTACGGCGGCGATCACGAAATGCGCATCAAGCAGGAAGTGTTGCTGGGCATCGGCGGAATACGGGCGCTGCGCGCCTTGGGCATCCGGCCATCGGTTTGCCACATGAACGAAGGCCATAGCGCGTTTCTTTCCTTGGAACGCTGCCGGGTTTTGATGGAGGAAAGCAATCTAGCCTTTGCAGAGGCCCAGGAAATTGTCGCCGCCAGCAATGTCTTTACGACGCACACGCCGGTGCCCGCCGGCAACGATTTTTTTCCACGCGATCTCATTGAGCGCTATCTGGGGGTGTATTATCCCAAGCTCAAAATGAATTTGGAACAATTCATGGCCATGGGACGGGTGAACCCGCAGGATACCAATGAATACTTCGGGATGACCGTGTTGGCACTGCGCATGGCCTGGCACTGCAACGGAGTCAGCAAGCTCCATGGAGAGGTGTCACGTCGCATGTGGCAGCGTATTTGGCCGGAAGTGCCCGCCGACGAAATTCCCATCACCCACATCACCAATGGCGTGCATTTGCCGACTTGGCTCAGCGACGGCTTTGCCCGGCTGTACCACGAATACCTGGGCACCAATGGCTCCGAGCGGCCATGGGATCATAGTGTGTGGAGCCGCGTCGACAAAATACCAGATGCCGAACTCTGGCGGGCCCACGAACGCCGCAAAGAGCGGCTGGTGCACTTTGTGCGAATGTGCCTGCGCGGGCAGATGTCGCGCCGCGGCAATTCTGCGCTGGAAATCCAACGCGCCGATGAAGTGCTGGATCCCAAGGCCCTGACCATTGGGTTTGCCCGGCGCTTTGCCACGTACAAGCGGGCCACCCTGTTGATGCGTAATCCGGAGCGATTGCTTAAACTGCTTACCGATCGTAATCAGCCGGTGCAGTTTGTATTTGCAGGCAAAGCCCATCCACGCGACGATGGTGGAAAGCATTTCATTCAAAACATTGTGCGCTTTTGCCAGCGCGATGAGGTACGTTTACGCATGGTATTTCTGGAAGATTATGACGCCAATGTCGCCCGGCATATCACCCAAGGGGTGGATGTGTGGCTCAACACGCCCCGGCGGCCGATGGAAGCCTCGGGCACCAGCGGCATGAAGGCCGCGGCCAACGGCGCGATTAATTTAAGCATACTGGACGGCTGGTGGTGCGAAGCGTACAACGGCGAAAACGGCTGGGCCATCGGCCATGGCGAAGAATTTTCCAACGACGATTATCAGGACGAGTTGGAAAGTCGGGCGATCTTTGACCTGCTGGAAAAATCCATTATTCCACTATACTACGACCGTGGACTTGACGGCCTGCCGCGGGCATGGCTACGCCACATGAAGGCATCCCTGCGCACCATTTGCCCGGTATACAACACCAACCGCATGGTGCAGCAATATACGGAGCAGGCATATTTGCCTGCTGATGCTTCATTTAACAAGCTTTCCGCCAATGACGCCGCGGCAGCGGCGGGTCTGGCCCAATGGAAAAGCAACATTCGCTCGGCGTGGGGTAATGTAAAAGTACGACAGGTGGAGCAAATCAGCGGCAAGGCCCTCAAGGCCGGCGATGATCTGGAAGTGTCCGCCATCGTGGATCTGGGGCTGATACCATCCTCCGATGTCCGCGTGGAAATCTACCATGGACCGCTCAACGCCATCGGCGAGATTCATGAGGCCAAGGTACAGGAAATGACCATGATGGCCACGCCAGAGCAGGGCGCGGCTTTATATCTGGGACGAATCCCAACGGCCAACTGCGGCCAGCAGGGATTCGCAGTGCGGGTGTTACCGAAAAATGCCGAACTAACGTTGCGTCTGGAACCAGGCCTGATCCGCTGGGACTAAGCACCGACCGTCAGGCCACCTGATGAGCGAGCGTGCTGGAACTTGCAGGATCATGCGCGCCTGATTCCAAGTGCCCACCCGCTGGGATTTTACCAAGGGGTTAGCGGCCTGGCCTGAACATTAAAAGCAGCCAGGCTAAAACGCCACCGCCACACCCGCAAATACCTGTTGAGCGTGGTATTTGTTTGAGCCAAGGTCCAGTTCATAATCCACAAACGCACTGATGTTTGTGTGGATGGTTACGCTTAGCGACGGGGCGATAATGGCCACATCCCGGCTCGGAGATTCGGTGTTGATCGTAAACCCGCCGGTGCCCGCCCCCTGAAGCTGAGAGGTAATGCCCTGCGAATCATTGAGGTACTCATGCCGCCAGCCCAGGGTGAGCCCCGGCGTCCATGCCATGTTGGGCGAGGCCACAATGCGATACAAAAACGTGGTGCTAAGCACGGTGCGGAAAGAATCAGTGCTGAAGGATTGAATGTTGAGATTGGCCGCTCCGGCTCCGGTTTCGGAAAAGGAGTTGAAATCCGCATGGGTATAGCCAAGGGATACCATGGGCACAAGCGTCCAGCCGCCGGTGCCGGAAAAATTTATTCCGGATGAATAGAGCTGCTTGCCCAAATCAATGGATCCGTTGATCGCATTACCGGTGAAATTACCGTTGGCAGCGCCGGAAAAGGTGCCTGCAGTGATATTTCTGGTTTCCGAATTGCTGCTGTACGTATACGCGGCAAGACCGTCGATAAACCAGCCGTTTTGGGTCAAATTCGCGTAAACGCCGGGGGTGTAGCTGTTGACACTGCCCTTGCTGTTATTGGGGTCCAAAGTCACAAAGCTATGGGCGTAATTGAAGAGCACGCCGACGGCCAGAGGTTGGGCAATATGGTAATCAACTCCGGCGGTGACATCAGCGGTGGTGATGTTCGGACTACTGATGCTGCCGGTGTTGGAAAAATCATCAAACTGCGCGGCCCCGGTGGCAAATGCACCCCAGTTGGTAGTGGGAGCCGGATGGGAGAGGTTTCGGGCCTGGCCTTCGAGATTGCTCAGGTAGCCCGGCAATTCCGCCGGTATGTTGTTATCTAACGACACCACATCGGCCTGTGATTGAAGCATCTGGCCTAAAGCGACCTGACTGGGGCTATCCTCGCCGGACTTCAGCAGCGTTAAGCCGGAGGTATTCAAGCCGCGGGCACCAGTATCAATGGTCTGGGCGTATTGGCTGAAGGTTTGATCCAGATTGATACCATTTTGAATGGCCACCTGCGGAAAAGCCTGCAAATCAATAGGCGAAAGCTGATCCAAAATGCCGGGAATTTGGTTGGAATAGGCGCTATCAATGGAATTGATCAGTGCCTGGTACTCCAGTGATGGATGCGATCCACCGTTGTAGCCGTCGGTGGCGTTGAGGTAGGTTGCCACGATGATCTGGTTGGGCGTGAGGGCGTACGGGATCAGCGACGGTTGGACCAGTGTGAGGATCAGGTTCAGGTCCGTACCACTCACGACCGTGTTGGCAAACACGTCGATGGGATGAACTCCCAAATTGATCGACGAAAAGTTGCCGCTCAGGCTGCCTGTGGATTTAATAATGGTCAACGAAACCGGGCTGGTCAAGGGGGCGTAATTATTCTGGAAGACCACGCTGAGGTTGCCGGCAATCGAGGCGTTTCCTCCCACATTGAACTGATCGAACTGGCCGGGCTGTTGCCCACCGACTCTCGCGACCAGAACGCCGGAGGCGTTTTGGGTAAAACCTCCTTGAATATCGGCCGTATATTGAGAACTTACATCGCCGAACATGCCATTATTAACCACGCTGCTGTTACCCAGGGCATTAAGACCGTTGGCCAGCAGGGCGGAACCGGCATTGATGGTGGTAATACCTGAGTATGTACTGGCACCCGCAAGGGTCAACGAACCGCTGCCGCCGATAGTCAAGTTACCCGTTCCGGAGATCGCCCCCGCAAATATGTCGGTGTTATTGGGGACGACCGTAAGGGTATTATTGCCAAGGGTAACCGCCCCGCTACCTATGATGTCGTTGACAACCGGACCGCCTGCAGTGCTGCTGCCGGAAACGTCGAAGGTAGCGCCGGCGGCGATGTTGATCAGGCTGGAATCCGCGACACCACCATTACCGGCAAGAGCCAGCGTGCCGGCGGCAACGGTGGTCGCACCAGTGTAGGTACTCGGCGCTGTGAGGCTTAACGTGCCGGCACCCGCCTTCATCAGTTGGCCCCCTGTCCCCCCACCTATGCCTCCATCCGCCAGAACGCCGCCAAAGCTCTCCACGCCGGAGGCCACATCAACAGTCAAAATCTGACTGCCCAAAGCCACAGTGCCGCCGGTACCGGCCAAGCCGCTGATCACAGCCCCTCCAGTGGGAGTGATTTGGGAAATATCAAAAGTTGCCCCCGGCGACAGGGTAACGGCACTGGAATCGGCGATGCTGCCGGTTCCAACCAGCGCCAACGTGCCACTATTTATGAGTGTCGGGCCGGTATAGGTGTTGATGGCCGAGAGCGCCATGGTGCCTACCCCGGTTAAAGCCAAACTTCCACCATTGGTGTTGTTGATGCCGCCATCCTGAATAACACCTCCGAAAGAATCAGTACCAGCGGCCAAGTCTATGTTCAACGTCTGCGAGCCGAGCGCCACGGTTCCAGCCGAGCCGGTAAGGCTGGCAATCGTCGGCCCACCGGCAATAGTGCTCTGCGAGATATCAAAGGTGGCTCCGGTAGTCAGGGCCACGTCGGCGGAGTCGGCGATACTGCCGGTACCGGCCAACGCCAGTGTGCCGGCGTTAATCGTCGTGGCACCCGTAAAGGTGTTCTGGCCATCCAGATTCAGGACGCCCGGGCCTTCATACATCAAAGCGGATGTGCCGGTAATGGCGGAAAGAAGCGCGGCCGGGGTGCCCGTCGCGGCACCAATTTGAATGCTGGATCCGGTTAATACCAGACTGCTGGCATAATTATCCAACTGCAGCGTTCCACCCGAAAAAGTAACGCCGCCCGTCCCCAAGGCCGCATCCCGGCTGATGGCCAGCGCGCCGCTAAGAAGAAAGGTTCCGCTATTGTTGGTGTTGGCAGCCGTCAAAGTCAGCATACCGTCGCCCGAAAGTACCAAGCCGTTGGTGAAATCGACGGGAGCGGAAATCAGGTCATTGGAATTAACCGTAATGTTTGCACCCGTCATGGTGAGAGTGTCGCCCGACCCGCTGCTGATGGTGTAGTAGTACCCATTGGCGGGACCACCGGCATTGAAAATCAGTGACTGTGCGGTAATGGCCGATTGGATAATAACGCTTACCCCAAGATCCGTGCCCGCACCAAAAACCGCGCCATCGCCATTGGTCCAAACAACGTTGCCGCTGCCGGAGTTCCAATTGAAACTGGTGATATCCCAATAGCCCGGATAGTCATGGCCGCCAGCCCCACCGTTGGGCGACCAAGTGAGGCTGGGAGCCGGAGGCAGAGCGTCATAGCCGATGGCCTGTAACGCGATGCCTTCCGGAGAGGTGATGCTGACGCTGGCCGCCCCATCAGCGGCCGAGGTAAATGCCTGTTGCACGTAGTTGGTGTTTCCACCCCAGTCGCCAAAGTCGCCCGCAGCACCTTGATTAAAACTCACTAAATTGGAGCTTCCACCATCGATTGAAAAATACGATGTCGCCGTGGCGCTGGCCGTAAAGCTGGGGGTGTGCACCGCGGAATAACGATACAAGTCCATCGGACCATAGCCGGTGGAACCGGTATTGCCTACCTGCGACCCCTGTCCGCCAATGCCCAGAACCTCGTCCACTTCGTGTTGAATCACACGATTGGCGCTGTAGGTGCCACTGCCACTGAAGCCGCTCAGGTTCGCCGCCCCAAGTATGATAATGCCGTCGTAGATGTACCCGGTACCGCTGCCGGCCTGGCCGGCAGAATTCAAATAGCCCACGTCACTTGCGAAGCCCAGCGCCCGCATGTTGGCGCTGGTAGCTATAATGGGAGCGGCTCCATTGCTGTCGTTGCCATATTGGAGGTTGCTGTTGGCTGTTTGGGCCACAGAATTAGCAGGGTTGGCTGAAGCATTTGCTATCAGGGCATGCGTGTACGTGTTATAGGAATGCGTGTACAAGCTCGCTAAGCTTTCGCCCAGGGCCCCCTGCGCAATTCCGGTGGTGGTAAAATACACATTTATGTGAATGGGATTGGATAGATTGGTGTCATAGAAATTCAGTGCGCTGTCAATTGCTGACTCAATGGAACCAGCATAAGCACTGTTGGTGATGGAGCTGTCGAACGTGGGCGTAATAATGACGCCCGGGGCGGCCGAACCAACCGCCAGCAGCGCCGCAATGGCCATGGCCCCGGCCAACCGTCCACGCACGCGCCCTCGACCACCCGTTGAACCCGTCGCCATGTTCATCAGAAAACTCCTGCCTGACCGGAACCATAAACTGGCATCCCGCACGTTACGGAACAACCACCCACCTCAAAATGAGACTCACCCCTCGCCTCATCAAAGTTACCCCGCTCCCACGTGCCGGGGTACCGCTACCCCGCCGCTTCCAGCCGTTCTTGGGCCGAAGGAGGCAAACCAGAACAAGGGCCAAGCTTACCCTTAAGATTGCCATCTTGTCAATTGAGAAGCACACCTTAATGCCTCCGTCGACACAGGTCGCCCCGGAGCCCCCCACCCTTTCCATTTAAGCTTCGTGTTTTTATGATTCCCCCATGGACTTTGACTTACGGAAAATAAAACTCTCACCCGAATACCATGGTCGGTCAAGCCTGCGGCTACCAGATTGCTGTCGTTTTGCAGGAGAGGGCGTTTGAATCACTTCATTCTTGCGGCCATCCACGTGCTATCCTCGCCGGACACAATCATCTTTGCCCTCACGTATGTCGGCCTGACGCTGGGTACCATCCCCGGCACGCGACTGGACCGCAGCAGCATCGCCATGCTCGGAGCCATCGCGGTACTGCTGTTGCACCGGATGCGCTTTTCTACTGCGATGGCCCAAATTGACTTTGGCACCCTGGCCCTGCTCCTGAGCCTCATGGTTATTTCCGCGCAGTTGCGATTGGCGGGATTTTACCATTTTGTGGTCAAAAAAATTGTTTCCGCCGCCGATCTACCATGGATTTTGTTACTGGCCGTGATGGGCACCGCCGCCCTCCTTTCGGCTTTGTTTGCCAACGATGTGATTTGCCTGATTTTTGCGCCGGTGATCGTGGTGGCTTTCAAACGGGCCGGGCGGGACCCCATTCCTTACCTGATGGCCCTGGCAACCGCGGCCAACATCGGCTCGGCCGCAACCATCATCGGCAATCCACAGAACATGCTCATTGGCGAATCCGGGCACCTGTCGTTTGCAGGCTATACGCTGGCGGTTTTTCCTCTCATCTTTGCCTGCCTGATTTTAAATGTGCTAGGCGTGGCACTGGTCTATCGCAAGCGGATATTTAGCCCCGCCAAAATCACCTCATCCGGAACCCTTGGCACCGCCCCGGCCATGGATGACCCACCCGAAGCCCCGGACCCGCAAATGCAAGCCCCCGCGGTGCAATGGGGAATGGTGGTCAAATGCCTGGTTATTATGGCGCTGCTGCTGGTTGCGCTGATTTTCGGAAAAAGCTTTTCCATTCCCAGGCCCATTGCCGCCCTGGCGGCGGCCGGCTTGGTGCTCGTGTCGCGGCGAACCCGGCCACGGGATTTATTTGCCATGGTGGACTGGAATTTAATTTTGCTCTTTGTCGGCTTGTTTGTTGTAATTGGCAATGCCCAAGCCCACGAACTGCTGCAACCGATGATGCACACGCTCAAAACTCATGGCGTCAATTTACAATCGCGCGGACCACTGGCCGCCGTTACACTCGTGCTTTCCAACCTGGTCAGCAATGTTCCCGCAGTGCTGCTTCTCAAACCCGCCATCCCCCTGCACGCGACCACGCTTTGGTATTTGCTGGCGGTGGTCAGCACGGTTGCCGGTAATTTAACCCTGCTGGGGT
>JABEVA010000031.1 GCA_013044065.1 Phycisphaerae bacterium | reverse complement strand
ATCTCCACCCGCGCAGCGTGCCAAACCTCCTGAATTCTGTCCCCTGCCTCCTGACTCCTGCGGCGCAGCCGCATCAACTCGGAAAATTAAAAATGTTTGATAATCTTGATAATCTTGGCAATCTTGCCCCAAAACCCCAACAAAATGGCCCGTTTTTCAAGATTACCAACACCAAAATCTTGGCAATGTTGGCAATCTTGGCCGTCGCCGATCTCCACAGCGAAACTCCACCTCGGCCCGCACCGCCGGGAAAAATCCACCTGGGCAAGACCTCCCTCTCGACGAGACGGCAGTTTGGCCATTTCATTTCTGGGCTTCAGCGGCGGTACAGAACCGGATTAAGCCGCGTTGCCACTGGTTCTCCGATGGCCGCACCGGGCATCCAGGTGTCCCAGTCGGACTGCTGATTTTTGTTTCGCGGCTGAGCCAGGCGTATACCATCTTCCATGTAGATCACGGTCATCACGTTGCGCGGGCGGTCAGAGACATTGGCCCCGGCTCGGTGAAAGGTCCAACCGTAATGATAGCTGACTTCACCTAAGTCAAATGGTCCTTCATCGGTGGGCAATCCCTTGGCGCGGAGTTGGGCATTAATTTTTGCTTCGCTGTCATCGCTGATTTCCAGATTCCGCCCCAGATCGAATTGCTGGCTCGTGGCACTAAATGCCAGCGGCCCAAGCTCCAGTGGTGTCGCCTGAAGCGGAATCCACACCGTGCACGTGTTGGCGTTGCTTAGCGGCCAATAATCCTGGTCCGCGTGCCAGGGGGTAATTCCACCGCCGGGTTCTTTGTACAGGGCTTGATCGTGGTACATGCGCACGCCGGATACCCCCATCAAATCGGCGGCCAGCTTGGCTAACTTACGGCTAAACGAGAATTCCCGCACCACCTCGCTTTTGGTCCACAAGTTCATCACCTGCAGAAAGGCTTTTTCATAGGTATTGCGTTGGCTTAGAGGTTTATGTTGCTGATTCAGACGCAGCACTTGTTCGGTAATTTCGGCGCCATAATAGGCCAAGGCTGGTGCGGAAAGCACATTCTTAAGCTTGATGTAGCCTTGCCGGCGAAAGCGGGAAATTTCGGCACTGCTCAAGGCATAATCGCCCCCAATGTCCGCCAGAACTTCCGCTGGTGCTTTCCCAGGAGTCTTTACGTCCACAGGTTGTACTCCATGTGCATTCGGACACGACTTTTGCCCCAACCAGGCCCACCGCGAGCTTGACCACGGTTAAGACTAGCTTTTCCAGGCAAGAATTTCAAGCCGGATATTCGCCGAGTCAAGCCAGAGTATTAATTTCCTCCACTTCCCCAAAGCAAAAGGAACTTTTTGGTGGGCCGACAATGGACGGGTACGCCGGATCAGAACAACGCAACACGCCCTAAATTACGACCTGATAAAAGGAATTCACCTCGTCGATGCATCGGTCACCGGGAGTTTCGGCCTTATCTACGGCATTGGGATATTTTTCAGATCAAACGGAATCTTTAACGCTCTGGCCCGGGTAAAAACCGGCAGGGTGATTCGGGCGGGTTTAGCACCCATCTGTATGGGAATGGTGTACACCATTCCCTGTTGCCAACCGCCCATGGACGACCATCCATTGGGATTCAAGACCGTTCCAGTGCTGCTGAAAATATCGCCGTTAAAGTTCTGGATTTGGTTGACGATGGCCTGTTGCGTGGACGTGGGATTGTTGGCCGCCGCCTCAGCCGCCGGTAATTTGATGGCGAGAGTGAATTGCCATAGGCCATTGACCTTTTGCAGATGTCCGACCGAGATTCGTACGCCGTGGAGTGTTTGGTGCACGGTACCCTGGGCTTTGATTTTGAGGGTAAGCATTTTTTTGTGGTAGGCGGCCAGAATCGGCAGGTAGCCTTTAAGGGTGGTGATGCGTTTGCCGGGTTTGTGCGGCCACTGCAGCGAGAGCGTGAAATTATAAACGCTCATGGGCTGGTTTGGGAACCATCCATTCTGAATGAACATGGGCTGTGCGGGGCCGAGAAGAGAGTTGCCATGGTTATCCACAGCCTTGGTGACATCGGCGTTTTGCATTTGCAGCGGTCCGGTTTTGCCAGGAATGGTTAAGAGAACCATAGACAGGTTGAACATATTGTTGCCGGCCGCGGGATTCGGCTGGTTTAACATGATGGTTCGGCTAATACTCTGCGCCACGATCACAAAGCCTCCCTGGATGCTCATGATACTACCTCGGTTGAGTGCGCCATTAAGACCGAGTTGCAAGCCCGAACCCTGGTTGTACCACGGGACGGGGGAAATGTTGGTGAGCACCGCCATTTGTTGCATCACCTGCCAGAACGGAGCCTTGGTGGCGTGAATGGTGACGTTGGGCAAAATGCCCTGCTGTATCACATTGGCCGTGGTCCCGGCCTGTTTACAGATGTCCTGGAAAACTTTTTGGGCGGAAATGTTCCTGGCATTTATGGTGATGAGCGGGCCACGGAGAAAATCCAGATTGGCAATTTTGCTGATGTCCTGCCGGAGCAGATGCCGCATTTCGGGCGTGGTCAAACCGCCCAGGGCCTTTTTCATGGCCGGGATGGCCGCATCCCCTGCAGCCAGGAGCTTACGGGCTGCCGGATGGCGGATGCCGTACTCATCGCTGGCCAGAGCGTGTATCCATCGCTGAATATCGGCAGGCGTTGGTACCGGTGCTGAAACGGCTGGCTTGGCGCTGTTGGTTGCCGGCGGTGTCATAGCCGTGCCGGTGACGACGTGCGTGGTTCTGGGGGCGGAGGAGTTCTTCGTCGCAGGGATGACGACCACCGGCGTAGCCGATGCCGCACGGACCACGGTTGTCGACCAGCGAGCCGCAATGGAGCATACCGCAATCAAGAGCAAGGGCACGTTAAATAGCTTGAGCATGAACGATTTCCTTTCTTCTGGTGGTTATGGTTGGTCTGCAAGAGTTGCCATCGCCCGGTCAAAGGCGGCCCGGTCTATGGGCAGCCACACGTTGAGTTTCCACCGCCAACGGGCGAGAAGCGCCGGCGGAAAACGATGGGATTGGGCGTAACGGTAGGCCAATACGCGACCGGGCCATTGCGCCGGCAAATCCTTTTTGCTGTAGGATGCCCGGTCGTTGAGCAGGTGCCAGAGCTTCCATGCCGGTGATGCGGCAACGCCGGGTTGGGGAGTATATTGGGGCGGTCGATAGTCCTTGATGGGCAATCCGTCCAAGTTGGTAAATCCGGTAAGGTTTCGGGGACCGCTGAGGCGATCCAGAAACATGCCGGCCACTGTCATCCAATAACCGTAATTTCGTTTCAACCGCACCTGATAATTCCCCGGACCTTTAAGCACAAACGAGCAGTACATGCCTCCCCAGAACTGCATAATTCGGGCCTGGGCCAAAGGCCGCCGACAACCCCATGCCAGAGTGGGACTGGAGTGCCTGGGATAAATCTGCACGACGTAATCCCGCCGGTCATTGCCGCCGGTTTGGCCGTCCTTGTTGTGAAAATAAAAGCTCAGACGATACAGGCCGGTCGGCACCTTTACCTTCAGCCACATATCCGGACCGTCATAAAGCCGCGGATACCGGCCGCCGGCATCATTCCATTCCGCCTCAATGCGTTGATTGGCATCCGGAAAATAGAGTGTTCGCCGCAATGTGGAATGATACCAGGATACGTAATAGGCCACATCTCCGGCATATTGATGAGGCGAACGTTCCCGAATGATGTCGGCACCGCCGAGACCGCCAAAGAATTGTTCCTCGGCATTAGCATATTGCGGCGTGCCGGCACATAGCCGGGCATAGTTTACGCCGTAGTGGCCTACCCAGTCGCCCTCGGTGCGCCAGTCTTCGTCCATAAAAGCCGCCGTTACGGCGTGGCCTTGTCCGGCCGTGACTCGTGCCATCCACCGCGTTAGTTTCGCACGGGGAGGAGGTAACGCACCAGCCGGGAGCGGTGGGGTGGTGGTGGATTGCCAAGGCACCCTGCCAGGGCGCATTGCCGACCAAGGCTCAACGGCTTGGAAAGCGCCACATTCATAGCCGCCAATCAACATGCCACTGCCGGCTAAAGGAGCCAACGATGCCACAAAACCTGCGGGAATGGGGCTATCTGCGGATGTTGCCATTGGAAAAATACGGTGCTGATGGTGATTCCATACTTCAAAGCCCGTGCTGCGGTGGCCGATCCAAACGTTGCCATGGCCATCCATGGCCAGAGAAGTGACAAAATCGGAAGTGAGAAGCCCGCGGCGTTCACGGGTGGAAGGCTGCGGGTAATGGGTGGGCACGTGCCAAAGGCCCTTGATTTTGCCGAGGTAATTGCGTCCGCGGATAAAATGCCAGCGGCGTCCATCGTCATTGCCTATAGCCAAGCCGCCGTCCGTACCGGCATACACGCGATACCGCCATCGGGTATGTGCCTTTTTGCGTGGCACCACCAACAGAGCATTGATCAGGTTGGAGGGTAACCCCGGGCCCATAGCCGTCAGCGGCAAATGCACAGGGCCGACAATGCGGTGCCAGAGGCGGTAATGACTGTGCGGCGAGGCCCAGGCAATGCCGCTGCATTGTGTGCCGATAAACAGGGTACCGTCAGGCGCAAAGGCCAGGCAAGACAGGGTGTCCGCGGGCAGGCCATTGGCAGTGGTATAGTATTGCCAGGTTTGGGCGCGAATATGGTAGCGTGTGAGTCCTTTGCTGGTGGCCATCCAGACGCTGCCATCCACCGGCGAGGTGGCGATGGCAAACACGCGCTGGCCCAGCGGGCCGGCGCGGCTGATATTGCGCGGGGCAGGCCGATATTTCGAAAGCCCATGGGGTGGGGTGGTTTCCATCATGGATTCAACAGAATCTCCCGGATTTCGCCCGTAGCCCAAGCCTGCCATCAAATCATAATTGCGCCAGTAGCCATCGTCATATACGGATACGCCGTGCCGCAGGCTGCCCGCCCAAATACGGCCCATGGCATCGCAGGCCAAAGCATACACATTGTTGGCAGCACCGTTGCGGCTGGTGAAATGCCGCCATGTGCCCCGGCCCCGCACTGCCGGACTATAGCAAAATACGCCCTGGCCTTCGGTGCCGAACCACCAGCGCCCGGCCAAATCCTGCACTACGGAGGTGATACATCGGCTTGGCAGGCTAACCGGGTGAATGGTTATAATATGCAGCGGAGCACCGGCGCCCAGTACCGTCGTGGGTGGGTGAGCCGCGCATCCAAGCATCATGTTGCAGAGCAATCCACCGCAGAGAATAACTATCGCCAATGGGAGCCGCTTTGAGCATAATATGTTCACGATGGGCCTCGCACGAAAAACAATCCCCTTGGCCGTTCGAGTCGCTCTGCCTCATTTGTCCACCATGGTACAAGAGTATAACATGTATGAGACAAGATGCGAGGTGTCCATGAATTGTAAACGCGCTGCGGCATGGAAAAGTGATTCCGGACTGGGGCAAAGTCGGATCTTGTTGCGGGCCTTTGCGGTTCCGGCGGTAATGTGGGATAGATGGCGGCGTATTGTGGCCATGGCCACTTTCGCCTGCGCCGTGGTGGCGGTGACGCTTCCCGTGTGCGGTGCCGCCGCGGTTTCCACCGGAAATAAAGCGGCCATCACCTGGACGGCGTCGCTGCAATTGTTGCTGCGGCAGTGTCGGCGTCAGGCCAGCGGCAATGTGGCCTGGAAAAATGGAACGACTTATCTGCGGCGGCTGCGCCTTATGCAGGGAAACCTGCGCTGGCAATGGTGGCTGATGACACGTCCAATTGCCCAACGCCGACGGCTTATACGCGAGGCTCGACGTGCCGGCTTTCAAATGTTGGTGGAACAGGCCTTTTCACCATCTCGCCGGGACCGGGCAGCGACGATCAAGCGGCTTGCGGCCGTGCCTGGAAATTTATCCGACACCCTCTTGGGTGTGCTGGTGATGGACTCCAGTCGCTACGTGCGGCTCTGCGCCATGAAGGCTTTTGGGAAGCGCTCGCCGGACGCGTATGCAACTGCGGAATTGTTTTGGTTGGCGTTGGAAGCCGGCGATGGAAAATATGAATTTGACCGGGACGGCCGAACTTGGCACACGTTGTCAACACGAGGGGAATCATGGTTGCGGGTGCGGTATCACGGGTCGCGCATTCTGGTCAAGCGGCCGGGGTCTGAAGAACGGTTTAGCTTGCGGGAAAAACAACGGGCGACTGGCGTGCTCGTTGGTTGGCATTCGGTGGTGCTCAGAGGTCTGATGCTGCAGATGCTGCGGGTCAAAGAAGCCCGCGACCTTGTGTATGTGGAATATCCTCGGCGGTACCCTTCTGCGGGGAGTGTGTACGACCAAACCAGATTTGTGCAAGTAGTCCGCAGTTGTCGCTCGCGCGATCTGGCAGCCCGTTTGCTATCGCAAATTGCCGGGCCTGGTGCCCACACCGGCCAATGGCTCAATCCGCAGGGACGAGGGTATTACCGCAGTCGCCGTACCGACGTCCTGTGGGTTTTAATGCTTGATGCGGGTTTTAATCCCACAGATTATGGCCTCGTCAAGATCGGATGCAGCGCGGCCCAATACAGTCCGCCGGAAATCTGCGCATTTTCTCGCCACCAGCAGAAGGCAAACATCAAGATGATGCGTCGTTGGTGTAAAGCTCATAGCATAAAGCCAATCCGAGAGCGGCTGGCCGTGGTATCGTATGAGGTCGGGCCGGCGACGACATCACCGCAGGTCCTGTCGCTGACTGAGCTTCAATATGGATTGCTTGGCTGGTTGTTGTGGGTGCGGGGCATGCCGCCCGCAGAGCGCAGCGCGATGTTGCATTGGGGTGCTCAACCGGCACGTTTAGAAGCGGTTGCGATGGCTTTTGCGCCAGATGCGTCGACGAAGATGGCTGCGGCTCGGCTGCTGGCCGCACACGACGATTCCTTCTCCCAGCGATTATTGGCACGCCTGATATGCAGCCCCAGCCAGGCCGTGTCAGTGACCGCGATGAACGCATTTTGGCGGATGAAACCGGATGCGTTCGTGCTGGCCAGACTAAAGCGGCTGGTACGGGGACCGCGGGTGGTGGCTGGTCGAAGATGCCCTGTCGGACCGGCGGGCAAATGGACGGTAAAATTTTGCGGACACACACGGGCTATGGCCAAACGCCGGATCCATGCGGCGTACTGGCTGACCCAAGGCCTCAAGAATCGAACTCGCCTGGAGAAATTGTTGAGGCACTGCATTGCGCCGCAGCGGGGTGGTTTCTAGCGGCATTTTGTGAATGTGGTTGGGAGTGTCTGGAGTGTGATGCCACTGCGGGGCGTTGCCCAAGACGCACTGGATCGTGAAAACACCTGGCCTGTGCAGGCTGGCAATGGCGGTAAAACTGGAAAAGTCTCTGGGCGTAGTGATCGGAGTTTTTCCCGACGGTCGGTGGGGCAGGCATAGGACAACCTTTTAAGAAAAGTTGTGGCAACAAGGGGAATTAAAGCTGCGACGGTCAAGGTGGTGGCGTGCTATGGCAAGCCGCGACATTTCATGTTAATGTTAGTGATCGTGGATGGGGAGAAGCGAGGTCCGGCGGATGGAACCGGCCCCCGGTGGCCGGAGTGGAATTTGGAATCGTTGATGCTCGCCATGATTTTCATCAACCCAGCCTATTGGATTGTGGCCTTTGCCTTGACCGTTGCTTGGGCGTGGTTTGGCACATGGGTGGGTCGCGATGCGCCGAGTCTGCGTCGCCAACGGGAATTTCTCTGGAACTGGTTGATGGTTGGGTCGTTGGCGTTGCTCCTGCTTTTTTGGGTGCTGATACCGAATTTTTGGCTGGCTTTGCTGGTGAATCTGGCGGTCATGGCGGGGGTTGTGGCCTGGTACTGGCATGTGCGAGTGGTAGAGCTAGGCCCAAGCGGTCACCTGCTGGCCGCCGTGTTTGCCTCCTTGGGACGCGTGGCGGAAGCGCGTGAGATTAAAAAATCTGCCGAGCAACTTATTCTAGAGTACATCACCGATGGTGGGGCACCACAACGGCTGCCGGCCACGGATGATCCGCTCTATGGTGGCGTGGTACTGGCGGATCAATTGCTGGTTCAGGCGATGGAATCGCGGGCACAAATCATAGAGCTTTCTCCGTCCTCGCAGGCCTACGAGCTTAGGTTTTCGGTGGATGGAGTGGTTTTCCCGCAGCCGGCCATGCAGCGCAGCGCTGCTGAACCCATTATTCAGGGGGTGAAGAGGATGGCCGGGCTTTCGCTGGACGAACGTCGGCGGCCGCAAAAAGGTGGAATCATGGTGCGCGATGGTGCCGGCCAGCGAACCGTGTGGACGGTGGAAACCAGCGGTACCACGGCAGGCGAAAAGATTCACTTGCAGGCCGGGGCAAGCCAAAGCTGGCGTTTGGCCCTTTCGGAACTGGGCATGACGGCTGAACAACTGGGTATGGTGAAAGAGCTTGCGGCGCTACCGGAGGGCGTGGTGCTGGTGGCCTCACCGGCGCACATGGGGCGAACGACGTTGCTTTATTCTTTGTTAACAACGCATGATGCGTATACCAACAGCATTCAGACGGTGGAAAGCAATCCGCGGTGCGAATTTGAATCGGTGACGGTGAACAAGATTGATCCACAAAACCCGGAATCGAGCGCGGCCAAAATTCTTTCCAACCTGCTGCTTAAAGACCCCAATGTGGTGCTGGTGGGAATATGCACGGACGCCCCCTCGGCGGATGGAATTGCCAGGTTTGGCCAAGATCGCAAAGCCTACGTGGGCTTGTTGGCCGGCGATACTCTGGCCGCCTTGGATCAATGGCGGAAGTTGGTGGGCAATTCTGAGGTCGCCGCGCAATCACTCCAGGCGGTCATTGCTTCGCGGCTGGTGCGTATCTTGTGCCCGGCGTGCAAAACCGCATATACTCCAGACGCCGACACGCTGGCCCGTCTTAATTTGCCCTTGGGTCGCGAGATTAAAGCGTTTAAGGCCAATACTCAGCCGATGGTGGACCCCAAAGGTAACCCGGTGAAGTGCGGTGAATGTGGCGGGATCGGTTATAAGGGGCGTACCGGAATTTATGAAATTCTGCTGATCAACGATGATATCCGTAAAGCCTTAACTTCCAACAAAACCATTGATGAAATCCGCACGCTGGCCCGGAAAAATCACCTGATGTTGCTGGTGGAGAACGGCATTCGTAAATTTGCGGCGGGAGTAACGTCCATTCAGGAGGTGCTGCGGGTATGTTCGCCGGAAAAGGCCACCCGCGGAGCAGCGGCACCGGCGCGGCCGCAGCGGTCGTCATAAGCTCGGCCAGCCGGCGCTGGTCGCCGAGGCCACGGGAGTACCCATGATTCTGGACCTGATTGTTTTACTGTTTGTCTTACTGCTGACGTTGTACATGGGCACGCAGGGTGCTTTTTCGGCGTTGTGTCTGCTGACAGCGTCTCTATTTGCATCGTTTCTAGCGATGGGGTTGTATCAATGGGCCGCGGCTCCCATCATGTCGCGTCAGCCCGATTATGCGTACGGTGCGGCGTTTCTGCTGCTGTTTATGTTGGCCTTTGCGGCCACACGTGAATTGATCGACCGACTGGTTCGATTTGATATGGTCCTGCCGGTGTGGCCCAACCGCGTCGCAGGCGGGTTGGTCGGTTTTTTTGCGGCCATGGTCATCATCGGCACCACCCTTATCGGCATCGACATGATGCCGCTGCCAAGCTCTATTCTTGGTTACAGCCGCTATCCGGACGGGATGAATTCTGCGGCCACGGATATCTGGCTGGATCCGGACGGGTTTGTGACGACGTTATGGAACAATGTCGGCGGCGCATCCATGGGTGGTCCGACGGTGTTTGCCAGCGTCAATCCTGATTTTCTCCGGCAGTTGTATGGATATCGCCACGGCGTGTTTTATGGAACCTGGAACACGCTGCCACCGAATTTGCTAAAGGTGATTGCCATGGGTTCGCTGCATTCAGGCAGCCTTGTAAAGCTGAAAATTCCGTCACCGGGACAACGCCATAAGATATGGCTGGTCCAAACACGTGTGCGGCGGGGAGCCACAGAACCGGATGTGAGCGCCAATAGCGCCGATGGCGATAATTACCTTTTTTTAACTCCCACCCAGGTACGACTGGTGACCACCGGCGGTCACCAATACTATCCGATCGGCTATCTGAAGTTGGGGGAGGTTTTTCACCCATTGCATTTGAATACGCCCGTGGTGGATGATTATCGTATGGTTGACGGCCATCACAGCGTTTACCAAGATTGGATATTCAAAGTTGCGTCGGATGAAAGGCCGGTGCTTTTTGAAATGAAGAATACGGCACGGGTGGCGCTGCGCAAAATCAGTAAGAAGTTCAAAGTTCTTGCGGCCCGGGATTATCCGCAACGACCTTATAACAAGGCAACCTTGGCGATTTCGGTTAAGTCATCCGGGATGCCCGGCCCTTATCAAGTGATGATTGTTCCAGCGGGCGTTAAAATGCTGGACCTGCAAAATGAGGTTCATGCGGCGTATAGCCGCCTGCATCATTTGTACGAGGTGCTTTTTAATACCCGCAGTGGGGCGTGGGCTGGGGCAATCACTAAAATACAAGGCACGCCGAATACAAATACGGTAGAGCGATACTATCAGCAGAGCATTACGGCCAACAGCGAACCAATTTCTTATCGTTTTCCCTGGCCGCAGATTGCTTCGCTGTTGCTTAGTTCCCAAATTGGGCACAATACCGCGCAGTGTCTGCAAAAGGTCGGTAGTTACTTTACCGGCAACATCCTTGCAGTGCTGAGGAGTAAAAAGGTGGCTTACTTCAACACCGACATGCATGGGGCTATCCCGAATGCCATTCATATAGCTCCGTCGACTTATACTGTGGTAGCCTGGCGTATTACCGGTAGAGCGCTGAGAATCTGGATGACGGATGTCACCGTGGCACCGACCAAGGCACAAAGCTTAACCCTCAATAGCGCGGCACTGGTGGCGTCTTATTCGCGCTAAAGAGAGTCGTGCTCGGCTTGACTTCCACCGCATTTGGCCTCTATAACTAAGTTGGGCGAACGTGATCCGACCGGCCGCGTTGGTTTTATGGGTTGAGATGCTCTTCGCTAATTTTGAAAGGGTTCCATCATGGCGTTTACACTTCCCAATTTACCCTACGATTTTGCTGCTCTTGAACCGGTCATTGATGCCAAGACCATGCAAATTCACCACGACGGACATCATGGCGCGTATGTCAAAAATCTTAACACCGCGATCGCCGGCAAGGCCAACTTGGAATCGAAAACCGCAGAGGCACTGATCAGTGATCTGGTGGCCGTACCGGAAGATATCCGCACTGCTGTGCGCAACAATGGCGGCGGCCATGTGAACCACAGCATGTTCTGGCAGATTTTGGCCCCCAAAGATCAGGGAGGCGGCGGCGAACCAAGTGGGGCTTTGGCTGCTGCTATCGTCAACGATTTTGGTTCCGTGGCGGATTTCAAGGTGAAATTCACGGATGTCGCCGCGAAGCGTTTTGGTTCCGGCTGGGCTTGGCTGGTGGTCAAAGGCGGAAAATTGGCCATTGGTTCCACTGCCAATCAAGACAATCCGTTGATGGGCGAAATTGTCGGCCTATCGGGTAAGCCGGTGCTTGGCTTGGATGTGTGGGAACACGCCTATTATCTCAAATATCAAAACCGGCGACCGGAATATCTGGCCGCGTGGTGGCAAGTCATAAACTGGAAAAAAATCGGAGAAATTTACGCCGCGGCTAAATAAATGTTCCTCATCGAGGTCGGGCTAAGGGACCGGTTTGGGCTAGCCGTAGTCGCCGCCGCTGCCGGGTGCTGCGGATCAGCAGCAGGGCATACCCTGTGGCAAATAAACCGCAGCCGACAATGACGCCGAGGGTACCCATCTCTCCAATGCTTTTAACCTGCTGATATTGTCGGCGGCTGATGGCCCATTTGTGCTGATGGCCGTGCTGAAGGCCCGCCACTTCGAAATAGGTTCCGTGTTGATGGATGACAAAATCCTGTGGTGACAGGCCGGTGAGAGGCCGCGTTACCACGAGCGGCAGCGCCATAGCCAGACCGGCGAGAATACAACCCGCCCAGATCAGCCCATGGCAGGTCTTTCGCAGTGAAATAAAAGCAAGGCTCTTCGGGCAATCGAGTGGGTAAATTATACTCGAAAAAATGATTTGGTGGGCCACTGGCCGTGGTTTTCTGGCACTTGACAGGTTTTCAAAACT
>JABEVA010000271.1 GCA_013044065.1 Phycisphaerae bacterium | reverse complement strand
GTAACCCTGACCCCCCTGGGTGCTTCGCCGGCAGCCCTGACCCCCACCGATTCCCCAGCCATGCAGGCCGCAGCGGAAGCGCTGAAGATCGGGTTTGGCCAGGATCCGGTGTATGTGCGCGAGGGTGGCTCGATTCCCGTGGTCGGCTGGTTTAAGCAGATGCTGAACCTGGATGCGGTGATGCTGGGCTTCGGCTTGCCGGACGATCATATCCACGGCCCCAACGAAAAACTGAATTTGGAATGTTATTACGCCGGTATCCGCACCGCCGCAGCGCTGTATGGCATTCTGGGGAAAAAACTGGGAAGCTCGTGAGAGATTTTGGAACCCGGGGGCACCTTCGAGCGTCCAAGCTATAATGGCTGTGGCTACTTGTTAACGCTGCCCGCAGATGGTGGTGCTGCAATAGCCGGTTGATCGTCGGTTTTTCTATACTTGGAGCTATTCTATGAAACGCCTTACTCTGGCCCTTTTTGCCGCTGCTTCACTCGCGACCGTCTCCGTAACAACCGCCGCAGCACCCGCCAAAGCTGCAAAACCCCTAGCCCAGCCGCCATCGGGAACCACCATCACCATTTATTCCTCTGCGGACCCGGCGGCTTTTAACCCCCAGCAATGGGTTTTTAACCAGCAAGTTGGCTACAATAACATGAATCCATCTCAAATCCCCGGCTTCGGCGTGGTGAAAGAAGTAAGGGAAATGAACTTGAAAGCGGGACTGAATCACTTGGATTTTACCAACGTGGCAGCCCTCATTGACCCAACATCTGTGAGCTTTCAGGATCTCTCCATACCCAAGACCAGCGTTTGGGATCAGCGCTTCAAGTTTGATCTGGTGAATTCCCAAAAGATATTAAGTAAATATCTGGGCCATTCCATCACGCTGTATTCTCCGGTCGGTTTGCGCGGCGTAAAACAAATCACCGGAAAACTGCTGCACGCGGGCAATTCGCTGGTGGTGCAAACCCGTCATGGATTGCGAATCCTACATGCCGCCAATTTGCAGCAGATACACTTGGGTAAGTTGCCACGCGGGTTGATGACCAAACCCACGCTGGAATGGCTGGTGGATGCCCCAGTCGGTGGGAAACAAAAGATTCTTACTTCCTACCAGACCAAAGGCCTCACCTGGATTGCCGATTACAACTTGGTGCTGAATTCCGCCAATACCGCGGCGAGTCTGTCGGCCTGGGTCACCATACTCAACCTCTCCGGCAAAACTTATCGCCACGCTCATTTGAAGCTGATCGCCGGGAATGTGAATCGCGTGCAACAGCCGCAGCCCTTTGGAATGATGGCTTTACGAAGAGCCGCGCAGATGGAAAACGCCGCCCCCGCCTTCAGGGAAAAGGCTTTCTTTGAATACCACATGTACACGCTGCCCCGGCGAACCACCATCCATCAGAACTCCACCCAGCAAATTGCCCTTTTTCCCACCAAGCCGCACATTGCCGTGCAAAAAGAATTTATCTACAGCGGCCAGAGCACCGGTTGGTGGGGCTACTACGGCGGCCCGAACCTGATGCGTAATAACGGCATTCAATCCACGGGCGAAATAGGTGTATATGTTCGCTTCAACAACAATAAAAGAAATTCCCTGGGCATTCCCTTTCCCAAAGGCAAAATGCGGGTGTATCAGGCTGATCCGGCCGATGGCACGTTGGAATTTCTTGGAGAAGATTTAATCCACAACACCCCCGTCGATGAGCCGGTGATGGTGAAGGTGGGCAAGGCGTTTGATATCATCGGCAAGCGGGTGCAAACCAATTTTGACCTGAATAATGCCGGCAAAACACTGCAAGAAACCTTCCAGATCACCCTGGATAACCACGGCAAAACGGCCGCCCACATTCTCGTGCAACAATACCTGTGGCGGTGGAGCAACTGGAAGATTGTAAAAAACAGCGATAAATTCAAAAAGATCAATGCGCGGGAGATCGAATTCCCCGTGAATGTTCCGGCTGATAACGGTAAAAAAATTATTACGTATACCGTTCGTTACAGTTGGCGGTGACCGCCGGACGACACTCCGCTCCTTATGAGCGGCTGCAGCGCCATGGTTCTTGCGATCTCATGTTCCCATCTCCATCGGTACTGTTTTTAACCCAGAGCCGATGCGGATGGACTGGGGGACTGCTACATCACGTTCACCCAACTGCCGAACTTATGGCCCATGTACATGGCATCCATCGCTTTCATGACCTGCAGCGCCTCCACGACCGGAATCAAGTGGGTCTTATCGATCTTGCCGCTCAGCACATCCAGAAATATATCAAACGGATGCGCCAGCTCCGGCGGAAGCAGAGCTTTATCTATGGGAGCCTTGCCATCGCTTCCGGCGACGATCGATCTGCGGCTTAAATAGAACAGTTCCCCGCTGCGTTCGTAGGCATGCCCTTCGGTGCCGGAAATCATCAGCCCCACTGGATTGGACTGATCAACCCAGCCCGCAGCAACGCTGGCGATGATGCCGTTGCGGAAGGTCAACAGACCTTCACCATATTCGTCAATGTTCGTATATTTGATACCGCCATTGAGTGCGGCGGTTCCCGCCGCCACCGGGCCGAAAAGAAAAATCAGCAAATCGACGGCGTGACAACCTAAATCCAAAAAGGCCCCGCCTCCCGAGCGGTCAGCCTGATAAAACCAGCGATAGTCCGGGTCAAACCAGCCTCCGAGCGCCGCAGAATGGCACACACTGCATCGGGCCCGGGTGATGGTTCCGAAATTGCCGGCGAGAATTTCCTGCTTGATAAACCGATATATTGGATTGCCGCGCATGGCATAACCAGTCTGAAACAACACGCCGGCATCGGTAATGGCGGTGTAAAGGCGGTTGGCGTCGGCGAGGATGGTAGCCAAAGGCTTTTCCACAAACAGATGTTTGCCCTCTGCCGCTGCCTCTTCGACCAAACCAGCGTGTTGATCGGTTCGCCCGCTGATGATGACCGCATTGACCGCCGCATCGCGGATAAGCTCATCGGCGGTGCGCACTTCCGTATGCAATTCTTCTGCGAACTTGCGTGCTATGGCCGGGTTGGGATCGTACACTCCCAGTACGTGCACATCCGCTCTGGCCCGCATGCTTTTAACAAAGCCCGGAGTATGAATATGCCCTGCGGTGACCAACGCCAGGTTGACCATGTGTTTTCTCCTTGACCGGTTGCATCGTACCCTGCTGTGCCGCGCAGCTCGCAACGCTTTGCCCAGTGCGCCACCCTGCGGGTACGGTTTCACTTGATTATGCTACAGACTGGCAGCAGATTTCGCCACACCCACGGTTTCAAACGGCATCTCGGAAATAATCACCCGTGGATTTTCTCGGACAAAATGGGCCAGGCTCCATTCATCCGGAAACAACAAGGCTCGTTGATTTCGCCCATCCATGGCCAGCCGCACGCTGCCAAATTCCACCGCACGATCCAGCAACTCCTGCGGCACCGCCGCTGAAACCCAGCGTAATGCCGAAAACCGAGCCGGTTCCAGATGCGAGTCCGCTCCATATTCACTCTTTAACCGATACTGCACCACCTCAAACTGCAACGGCCCCACCGCCGCCAGCAGACGGCCGCCGGTGTCAGAATCCGGCAGAGTCAAGGTCTGGATCACGCCTTCTTGTAAAAGTTGACTCAGGCCTTCACGAAACTGCTTGAACTGGCTGGGATTGAGACTGCGCAGGTAGGCAAAATATTCCGGAGTGAAATGCGGTATCTCCCGATAGAGAATATTCGGGTCTGCGCTAAGCGTATCACCAATGCCGAACTCACCGTGCCCGACCAGGCCAATAACATCACCTGGCCACGCCTCATCAACAGTTTCGCGTTCCCGTCCAAAAAGCTTATGTGAACTGGCCAGCCGCACTTCTTTGCCGGTTTGCACATGCCAAACGCGCATGTCGCGGGTGAACTTGCCCGAACAGACGCGGACAAACGCAATCCGGTCCCGATGCTTGGGATCCATATTGGCCTGAATCTTAAACACAAATCCGGAAAAAGCACGCGAATCCAGCGGCACCACCACCCCTTGGGAAATCCGCGGCACCGGCGGTACCGCCCAGTTCAAGAACGCGTCCAGCAGAAGCTGCACACCGAAATTATTCGCAGCGCTGCCAAAAAATACCGGGCTAAGTTGGCCGGCCTGTATCGCTGCGACATCAACGGCGGTGCCGGCGGCGTCCAACAAGCCAAGCTCTTCGACCACGCGCGCGTGGGTGGCCACACTTAACTCCCTGCGTACGGCCGCATCTCCCACCTCCACCACCCGCACGGGTGCCCGATAGGCACCGTGATCCACCCGGTCAAAGAAATGTATTTGCTGTTGAATCCGATCAAACACCCCACGAAATTCTCGACCGTCGCCCAGTGGCCAGTTTACCACACAGGCCCGCAGCCCGAGAACATTTTCCAGTTCATCCAATAACGCCAGTGGATCTCGAGCCGGCCGATCCAGCTTGTTCATGAAGGTAAAAATGGGCACACCACGCCGCCGACAGATTTCAAAAAGTTTTCGCGTTTGTGCTTCAATGCCTTTGCCGGCATCAATGACCATGACCACGGCATCGACAGCGGTGAGAACTCGATACGTATCTTCCGAAAAATCTTTATGTCCGGGGGTGTCCAGGAGGTTGATCCGATAGCCATTGTAATCAAACTGCAAGACTGTGGAAGTAATGGAAATGCCGCGTTGTCGCTCCAATTCCATCCAATCAGAAGTAACAGCCCGCTGATTTTTTCGCGCCGTCACACTACCCGCCAGATGCACCGCTCCGCCATAAAGCAAAAATTTTTCCGTGAGGGTGGTTTTGCCCGCATCCGGATGGGAAATGATGGCAAAGGTTCTCCGGCGGTTGATCTCCACCAGGCTAGTTGACATAATCGGCGCTTTCTTCAGGGAATTGCACTTACACCACCGTGGGGGAGGCGTATCGCCGCCCCCAAACGTTATCCGCGCAGCGCATCAAGGCTACACCACGCCCGTTGATCTTGAGAAACTATCCAGGTGGACTTGGCAATGACAAAGGATGACGCATCAAATTCCTTAATTCCCTCCCCTGGTCCAGACTCTTACCGCGGCACCCCAGCCTTTTCACGCCGCCCCGCCACCGCGGATGCTTCATGCAACTGGGCCACGCAGATTTTTATTCACGGCTGACCGTTGCAAACTCAATTTTCGGCGTGCCACGCTAAAAAGTCAATCGCCGGGCCAACGGCGCGGTTGCCAGGAACGGGGCATCGCATACAATCCACTCTAGTCGGCATCGTTGCCGTAAAAGCAGGAGTTGGGCGTGTCGAAAACAAAATTTGATCTGGTCATTATAGGTTCGGGCCCGGGTGGGTATGTGGCTGCCGTGCGCGCAGCCCAATTAGGAAAGTCTGTAGCGTGTGTGGAACGCGCCGAACTGGGCGGAATTTGCTTGAACTGGGGCTGCATTCCAACCAAAGCCCTTATTCAGGATGCCCATTTTTTCAGTTCGCTCCAACATACCGCGCCGGTTTACGGCATAGCCGTGGAGACGGCTAAACTGCAATGGGGCAAAGTTGTGCAGCGCAGCCGGGGCTGTGCCGACACACTTAGCAAGGGTATCGAATTCTTATTCAAAAAAAATAAGGTCAGTCGCTTTATCGGTACTGGTTTTGTGGCTGCTTCCAACACGGTGGAGGTGCGATCGGCCGATGGCAAGGTCGCCGACACCATTTCGGCTGATAAAATTCTTATCTGCACAGGTGCCCGCAGCCGCGAATTGCCCGGAATTAAAACCGATGGCCAGCGTATCATCACCAGTCGCGAGGCGATGACACTGCCGACCATTCCCAAACGTATGGCCATTATCGGAGCGGGTGCTATAGGCGTGGAATTTGCCTATATTTATAACGCGTTTGGCACCCAGGTCACCCTAATTGAAATGCTGCCCGCAATTTTACCCATTGAAGATGCGGATGTGAGTTCGCGGCTGCAAACTATTTTCACTCAACGCGGAATTGACATTAAAACCAATACGCGAACTGAAAAGGTGGAGCTGACGGACAAGGGAGCCAAGCTGACGATTCTTGATCAGGCGACCCAAAAGAGCAACACGGTGGAAGCGGACGTGGTACTGGTGGCGGTAGGCGTGACTGGCAATGTGGATAATCTTTTTGCCCCCGCGACCACACCGCGAATTGAAAAAGGCGCGATCAAGGTGGATAAAACCTTCCAGACATCTGTGCCCGGTGTTTATGCCGCCGGAGATGTCATCGGGCCGCCCTGGCTGGCCCATGTGGCAAGTTTGGAAGCCACTATTGCCGTGGAACGCATGTTTAACGTAAGCCAACGCGAGATGGACTACAGCTTGATTCCAGGATGCACGTATTGTTATCCACAGGTGGCCAGCGTCGGCTGGACGGAAAGGCAATGCCAGGAAAAGGGAATTGACTATGAGATTGGCCGGTACAATTTCGCCAACAATGGCAAAGCGGTCGCGTTGGGAGAGACGGATGGATTTGTGAAGTTGATTTTCGACAAAAAATACGGGGAACTTCTGGGCGGCCATATTCTTGGCGCTGAGGCCACAGAAATGCTGCAAGAATTGGTGTTGGCCAAGCGCCTGGAGGCCACCAGGGAGGAAATCGCGCAAACCATTCATGCTCATCCCACGATGTCCGAGGCGGTCATGGATGCGGCGATGGCCGCATCGGGCCTGGGCCATTAAAATGCCCAAACTAAGGAGCTTTGATTGCCATCCGAAGATAATCCATTGCTGAATCGTCCGCACAGCACCGCCGGAAATACCAGCGGGCCTGTTACGCCTGGTCCAGCCATGACCCCCAACCCGGGCGCAGCATCAGTGGATCGTTCCACCCCTGCGGCCACGCCCGGCGAAGATGCTCACCGTCACCCGACAGGCTCCGCTAAGGCTGGCTCGGTCCGGGATATTCTGGAAGCGGTCATCTTAGCGCTTATTTTGGCCTTTACCTTCCGCACCTTTATGGTGGAAGCGTACGTTATTCCGACGGGATCCATGGCTCCCACGCTCAACGGTGCCCACTTTCGAGTGATATGCCCACAGTGCGGCTGGGTCTTCGATGCCAATGCCAATGTGGAACAGCAGTGGGTGCGACAGTACAACCCGGCTGATGGCCAGACTCAAGAGGGCATGGCCAACATGCCCAATGGAGAACTCACCGATCCCTATGCCATCAGCAGCCCGGCTTATATCACCTGCCCCAACTGCCATTTTCCCATTCCAGTGACCAGTTTGCCGGACCAACCCGTCATTCGCCGCCGGATACAGGTACAAAACGGCTATCAGGATCTCTATTTTCCTTATGCCTGCAATGGCGATCGCATATTGGTTATGAAATATCTTTACTGGTTTGATCCGCCCAGGCGATGGGATATTGTGGTGTTCAAGGAACCGCTCAATGGTCGACAAAACTACATCAAGCGGTTGGTCGGATTGCCCCATAATACCGTGGAAATTGTCGGCGGAAACGTCTTCATTGACGGCATCATTGCCCACAAACCGCCCACGGTTGAAAAAGCCATGCTGCAATTGGTGTACGACAACGACTTTTACCCACGCGATGCCGGCAAAACGCGCCGCAATGGTCGCGTTTGGACCAGTCCCTGGATTGCGGTGCGGCAGGGAATGTACGGCGGCCATTGGGATACAGGAGGTCCAGTCATACGGTTTGCCGCAGTGAATCCAGCCCGTCGCGGCGAACTTTCATTTCAGCAACGTGGGCATTACCTCTTAAATGGCGAGGGCTATGACGCCACGTTTCCCCGGCATCAGGAAAATCATCTGGTCGGTGATTTGTACGTTTCCGCAATCTGGCAAGCGACGAGTCCTTTTAGCGCGATCAGTCTGGTGGTTGGCACAAGGTCCAACCGTTACAAGGTAGCACTGAGCCACGATGGAAAACTCGGTTTGAAACAGTGGATTCCCGCCCGCAAGGCGTTTGTTCCGGTGAACCCCGGCCGACTGGACTTTATAAAAAAGATTCCGCCGCTGCATCCTGGTACCCCCTACGCCGTAAGCATGAGCAACATCGATCACCAGATTCGTTTTTGGTTTAACCATCGTCTGGTGCTGCAGTACACACCACGATGGACGGTGCGCCAGGCCTTGAAGTTTCGTGATTATCAGATCCAATATGGACGCGAAATTCCCAGGGTATTTGTGAATGTGACGGGTGTGTGCACTCTGCGGCACTTGAATCTGATGCGCGATATTTACTACACTCAAGCTCATGTTGAAAATTCCGAAGGCAGTGATCTGGGACCAGGAACCGCCACGGCGGGGCATCCACTGAAACTTCGCTCCGGTGAGTATTTTATGATGGGCGATAATTCCGCCTACAGCGCGGATGGCCGGGTGTGGGACCGCGTGGATCCGGCCTTGGCCGACCTCCATTTGCCCATCGGCGTGGTACCGCAACGCTATATTCTGGGGAAGGCTTTTATGGTTTATTGGCCGGCTGGCTTTCGGCTTTTTGATGGCCACGGCTGGCCCCTGATTCCAAATGTTGGAAAAATGCGATTAACACGCTGATTGTAGCGTCACGAGCGGCCGCCCAAGGGTAATCCATCTTTAGTTACCCATATCGGCTCACGATGCAGGTTCCTTTGTGGTTCTTGTCCGGAAAACTCGTTATAGTGGTGTGGTCGGTAACGGAGACTCACGATGCATACCCATACCATCACCGACTATCGCCCGGATTTCCCACCGGCTTATCTGGCCAACGGCATTGTTGGCCTCCGCATCGGAAAAATACCGTTGCTCCATGCCACTGCCTTGCTGAATGGTTTTTACGGTCTCCATGATGCGGAAGCCGTTGAAGCTATCGCCCCCGCCCCATACCCGCTTGGCGCGGACATCAACATCAACGGACTCTGGCTTTCACAACGCCCGGATCTTGTGGTTTTTCACCGCCAAAGTTATGACTTCACCGACGGTGAACTCACGACGCAATTTGACTTTCGTGTCAACCACACCACGGTCCGGATCAATATGGTCACCTTTTGCAGCCGCAGCATGCCCACCCTGGTACTCCAGGAGCTCCGGGTGGAAGCCGATCTCCCCTGCAACCTCATTCTTCGGGCTACCATCGATCCGACGGGCCTGCCTGGCCGTTGTTTGCATCGCGATACCATCAATGTACGGTGGCGCGTGGCGGATGGAGCCATGCTGTGGCAAAGCGCCGGCGGAATCGGCCTCTGCGGTACCGCCTACAGCAGCGATTGTATTGGAATGGAAACACCCCCTCCGGTGGTAAAAGATCTGTGGGGACATACCAACGCGCTGCGCAGCGAATACAGCATCCCGGCGGAACCGGGGAAGAGCTATGCGCTGCGGCAAATTGGATGCCTGATTCCGGGCCTGATGCATCAGGAGCCGCATCGCGAGGCGGTGCGGCTGGTGGGGTTGGCCCTCCATCGCGGGTTTGAAAAACTGCGAATGGAAAATAGACAGGCCTGGACCCAAATCTGGAAAGGTCGCGTTCGGCTCGTTGGAGCATCGCAGCATTGGCAAACGATCACGGATGCATCCTATTTTTACCTTCACAGCACCGTTCACGCCTCCACTCCGTGCAGCGTTCCGGCATGGGGACTTTCCCGCTGGCAGAATTATCTTGGCGGAGTGTTCTGGGATTGCGAAACCTTTGTCTTTCCACCCATTTTGCTGACCGCTCCGGCAGCAGCCCAAGCCCTGTTGGATTACCGCACCCGACTGCTACCCGCGGCACGCAACAACGCGGCGCTCCACGGGTACCCCGGCCTCCAATTTCCTTGGACCAGCGCGGTTCACGGCGGAGAGGTTATGCCCGCCTGGGCCATGGCTATATTCCCGGAGCAGCATATTAATCTGGATGTAGCCTTTGCCTTTGCCCAATGTGCCCATGCCGGTAATGATGAAGAGTTCATCCGGGAAAAAGCGTGGCCTGTGCTCAAGGGCGTAGCGGAATGGATTGTCGGCCGCGTCATTAAAACAGCCCGTGGCTACGAAATTGAACATGTTACGGGCATTGATGAAGGCGTAGAAAATGTCCACAACAACGCCTATACCAACGCTGCCGCAATCGTGGTGCTGCGCCAGACCATCGCCATGGGCGAACGGCTGGGGCGGGCAGTGCCACAAATCTGGGCCGAGATCGCCAATAACATGGTTCTGCCTTTAGACGCACAAACCGGCGTGATTGCCAATCATGATAACTACCGTTGCCCCAAGGGGCCGTGCAACCCGGAAATTCTGGCCGCATTTTTTCCGTTGACCTACCGGCCGGAACCGCACATTGAAAAAGCCACCTATCAATTTTATCTGGATTACGCCGATTCATTTATTGGCTTTCCGATGTTGCCGACATTTTACGGCGTTTATGCCGCACGACTAGGCGACCGCAAACGTTCCTTGGAATTGTTTCAGGCTGGCTTTGCCGACTATGTGGTTGAGCCTTACCATCAGTGTGTGGAACAACTCAGTCATATAACAACCGACCAGGCTCCGCCCGCTACCACTTATATGGCCAATCACGGCGGATTTATCACTGCCTTGCTCTACGGACTGACCGGCCTACAACTTGGCTCCGGCGGACCGGACACATGGTGTCAAACGCCGATTTGTCTGCCGGAAGGCTGGGAAGCCATCGAGGTGGAACGAATTTTCGTACATGGCAAGCCGGCGCGGCTGCTCGCCCGCCACGGAGACCCGCATGCCCATATCACCTTCCATGAAACTACTTCCTAGCCAAACTGGCTGTGGTGGCACTACGCCATCACCTTACGCAAATGGGTGATGCTTTTTCTGGCGGCAACTTTCGGCTGATCTGGATACGTGTATAG
>JABEVA010000270.1 GCA_013044065.1 Phycisphaerae bacterium | reverse complement strand
GGCCATACTACGTCAGCGGGTGCATATAGCGTATGCTGCTCGCCAACAATTAGGAGTTACACCCATGTTGCGGGAAGTCTGGCCCTGGCTGCTTGTGGGGTTATGACGTGTGGAGGTACAATGGTTTATCAAAATCGTAGCCGAACCTCGCCGTGGCTCGCCGTGGGCGGTGAGGATTCAAGCAACGACAGACGCTGGTTGGGTCGGGTCAGGTGTGCAGGGAATATGACCCGCAAAATAACGGGGGGTGGAAAACAGTAGAGCAAGATTTTTCCGGCCGTATGGAGACCGTCCATGGTGTTATCCCTTGAAATTATGCCGTTGGAGCCAAAAGCTCCCGAACCGCCCACACCCAAAACCGTCGTGGTTCGCTATGGCTATCTCAAACTCATCGGAGAATTTCCCAGTGACGTTACAACCAAGGTGGGCTGCGGCAGCAAATTGGTGTTGCGCACCTTGCGTGGCACGGAAATAGGGGAGATGTTAACTACGGTTTGCGGTAACGGAGGGTGCAATAAATCCATCACCCGCGATAAAATGCTTGAATATATAAAGAATTCCGGAGGCAGGAGCTTTCCATTTAGCGAGAGCGGCCGGGTGCTGCGCGTGGCTACGGTGCAGGATCTGGCGGTTCAAAAACGGCTCGACGACACGCGATCGGAATATTTATCCAAGGCTCGCGAACTCGTCGCACGCCATAAGGTGGCGATGAAGATTGTGGAGGTGGAACAACTCTTGGGCCAGGAGCGGCTGATATTTTATTTTATCAGTGAGCACCGGGTGGACTTTCGCATGTTGGTACGGGACATGGCCCATGAATTCCACGCACGCATCGAACTCACGCAGGTGGGGGCCCGTGATGAAGCTCGACTCGTCGCCGATTACGAAAAGTGCGGCCAGCACTGCTGCTGCAAGCAGTTTCTTAAAGTGTTGACGCCCATTTCCATGCGTTCGGCCAAAATCCAAAAGGGCACGCTTGATCCGGCTAAAATCAGCGGTCGCTGTGGCCGCTTGATGTGCTGCCTGCGCTATGAAGACCAAACCTATGAAGACCTTCGCAAACGCCTCCCCAATCGCAATACCCGTGTGCGAACCGAGAAGGGTGAAGCGTGGGTTCTGGAAGGCCAGATTCTCACCCAACTGGTGCTGTTGCAGTTTGATGATGGTGAGCGGGCGGCCGTGCCCATGGAAGAGATTCTGGCCTTTAATCTGCCCAAACCAAAATTTCCCAATGGCCGCACCATGCAGACCGCTTTTGATAAGATGCCGGAAGATCCGCGGACGCCAGGGCAGGAAAAAGCCCCCGCCAAAGGCCACGCGCCGCGGCGCACCAATCCCGATAGCACCGCCGAAAAATCGGGCGGTCCTGTGCAACCGGCATCCGTTGCGGGAACCGGCAGGCAGGCTGGAGTGCCGGCACCGCAGCCCACTCAGGCTGGCCCAAACAAACCCGTGGGAGCCAACCCCGCCGGCCGAAATGCCGGACCAAACCGCACCTCTGGCCAGCCGGGCCAAGCTCGCCAATTAGCGTCTTTTACTCCACCAAATCAGGCCATCCAACCCGTTCGCCGTGATCTTGTGAAACCAATACCACCATCGGCAACGCCCCCCGGCGATCAGGGATCACAACCGGAAACTCTTCCTACCGCAGCGCCAACCAACCCGCGTGCGGCGGCGCCCTCGACCCAACCTGCATCGGACCAAACGCCGGACTCCAATATCCCAGACTTGCCGGAGTCAAAACAGTAGGGCGCAGCTGGCCGGATGGCAACATCCGCCACTTTTCATCTCCAGATACATTGGGATTGCGTCATCACCCAGCCCGGTCCCGAAGATTTTCAGGACCGTCGCGCAGGGGGCTTCCGCTGCCGCTGCACCAAACCGGAGTTTATCCCGGTAGCCTCGACTGACATTTCGGCCACCGGAATGGTGAATCATCGTCCTCCCCCGCGCAGCGTTAATTGCGCCGGGTTCCTTGCGATATCCTGCTCACCTGCTCCACATTCACCTGTTCTCGGCGAAGCCGCCGCTCCTGTCTCCTGGCTCCTACGGCCGCAGCCGCGCTGGGCTCGACTGCGCTGCTGCTCTGTTGTTCACCTGTTCTCGGCGAATCCGCTGCCTCCTGACCCCTGTCTCCTACCGGCCACCGTCACTCTGCGTACCCCTGCGTCCGGAGTTTATCCCGATGTCTTTCAGGACGGTGAATCCCCCGTCGTCCCCCCATTGAGGCATGGATGCCGAAATCTCCCGATCCTTCGGGACAGGCCTCTGCGACAGGAGTCGCCAATCGGGAAGGCATGGATGCCGAAATCCCGACGTCCCGTACGCCCAACGCCGTTCAGGAGAGTCGCGCATCGGGACTGTCTCCTCGCGGCCCCAGCCGCGAGTAAATGGAAAAAAGTTGCTTTCCACACGGGGAACCGGGCGATACAATAGTTATATACCCCGTCTAAGGACAGGCGGAGTGCCATAAAACAGGGATTGTTAAGGACGAACATGGCAGGTAAATCCAAGAAAAAAATTGGCGCATTGCGGGTAGGCTTGGTTGGTGCTGGTTGGGCGGCATGGGTTTTTCTTGTGCTGGCCATGGTGAGCTTCCACGTATCCGATCGGACAAATTTAACCAGCGCTCCGGTTTACTATGGCGTGCAGGTTCAGGTGCGGAATTGGTGTGGGCCTGTGGGGGCCAAATTGTCTTTTTTAATCTTCGATAATCTGGGGCCGGGGGCCGTTGTGCTGCCGTTGGCCTTGGGGGCCATTTTGCTGGTTTGGACACTGGGACGCGGGGTTACACAAATGACCTTTCGACTCATGGGGGCCGCGGTGTTACTGGTGGCTATCAGTGCGCTGGCGCACCTGACCAATCTTGGGGCAGCTTTACCGGCAGGGCCAGGCGGGTTGCTCGGTGTAGCTACGGGTCATCTGTTGCGGGGATGGTTTCATCTGATCGGTTCAATGATTGTTCTGATTTTAGCTGTTCTGGTGGGGGTCTTGCTGGCGGCCGATGAGATTGTATTGGCCATACCGGGGGCTTTTCGACGTGGCTGGAAAAAGGTTCCTGCTGAAGAGGTCCTCAGCGTCACCGGAAATACGGCCGTAGCCATGGGTGGTGGAATTTTGGGGATATTTCGAGGGATCACGGCCCGATGGAATAAACGCTCTACGATCACCCGATCATCCAAACCGGAATCGGTGGGCAGTCGTGGAGCGACCGTGGCAACCACTACGGAAGTTTCGCCACCGGCGCTATTGAGTGAAAATGCAGGGCGGGCGGAGGCCGTGGCGATCGCAGCCGGTACGCCCCCGCCGGACCCCCAACCCATTCCCATCCGCAAACCCAAGCCCAAAGTGGTGGAACCAACTTTGCCATTCAAGCCGGCCCCGCCGCAGAAGCAGGATTTGGGCAATTATCGGCTGCCGGGGTTGGATTTACTGGAAGAGGCTGAGCCTTCTAAAACTGATGGCCAGGAACAATTGGTTCGCCAGAAGGCGGAAGTGTTGCGGGGTTGTCTGGAAAGCTTTGGCATTGATGGTCGCGTGGTGGCTATTGATACCGGTCCGGTGGTAACACTTTATGAATTGGAACTGGCTCCAGGCATCAAAAGTTCGCAGGTGGGAGCCTTGGCCAAAGATATTGCCCGTGCACTGATGAGTCCTCCGGTGCGAGTCATTGATAATATCCCAGGTAAAAACACGATGGGCATCGAGGTACCGAATCTCGATAAGGAGCGTGTTCGCCTGAAAGAACTCATGCAGTTGAGTTCTCAAGCCATTGAACGCATGGCCTTGCCCATGTGTCTGGGCAAAGATGCTTCGGGTAATCCCCTGATCGAAGACTT
Source organism: Phycisphaerae bacterium (assembly GCA_013044065.1). Taxonomy (GTDB): domain Bacteria; phylum Planctomycetota; class Phycisphaerae; order WQYP01; family WQYP01; genus JABEVA01. The sequence goes on along the minus strand of JABEVA010000270.1, from coordinate 2,029 downwards.
GACGACCATGCCGCACATTCTTATCGCGGGCACCACCGGGTCGGGCAAATCGGTGTGCATTAATTCAATCATCATGACATTTTTGCTGACCCAGCGGCCGGATCATGTGAAAATGATCATGGTGGATCCGAAGATGGTGGAAATGCAGGATTACCGGCAGATTCCGCATCTGATGTCGCCGATCATTGACGACATGAGCAAGGCGGAAAGTGTTCTGGAATGGGCCACGCAGAAGATGGACGAGCGCTATGAAACACTTTCGGAAGCGGGTGTGCGGCATATCCGGCAGTTCAACCGTCTGACCCGTGAACAGATTTTGGAAAGGTTCAACCCCAGCACGCCGGAGGAGGAAACACGCATTCCATTCCACATGCCCTACATTGTGATCATCATCGATGAGTTGGCAGATCTGATGATGACCAGCAAGGAAGTGGAAGGCCACATTGTACGTATTGCCCAGAAAGCCCGGGCCGTGGGAATTCACCTGATTCTGGCCACACAGCGTCCGGAAGCCCAGGTGGTCACGGGATTGATCAAGTCCAATATGCCGGGACGAATTTGCTTTCAGGTGCGTTCGCGGCTGGATTCGCGCATCATGTTGGATCAATCCGGCGGCGAGTTGCTGTTGGGCCAGGGGGATCTGCTTATGTTGCGGCCTACCGGCGGCGGCTTGATGCGCGGCCAGGGCACCTTTGTGGATGATGCGGAAACCAAACGTGTTTGCAGCTTTATCACCCAGATCGCCCAGCCGGAATTTCATCCGGAACTGATGCAACTCGGTGCTCCCAGCAGCCTTACGGATGAGGAGAAAGACCCCATGTTTGATGATGCGGTGCGCGTGGTGCTGGAAACACGCCGCGGATCGGTAAGCCTGCTGCAACGGCGCTTGACCATCGGCTATTCACGGGCCAGCCGCCTCATTGACCAGATGCGGGCGATGGGCATTGTGGGTGCCTACAAAGGCAGTCAGGCCAGCGATGTTACCATGACGGTGGAGGAATGGGACAGCTTCAAAGCCGCTCAGGATCAGGATAAATCGTCCTCGGCCAATGAGGAAAGCGCCGATGTGCCACCTCATGAATCCTGATGTGTCCGCACGTTTTTGCGTCCGTACATGGCGGCGGCAAGCCAGGCTCAGGGGCGGAGAACAACATTATGCGTCATGACGAAATTCCCAATCCGGCGGTGCATCGACTGAGTATTTATCTGCGGCACCTGGAGGCCATTCACGCTTTGCAGCAGCGCACGATCTCCAGTAAGCAACTGGGCCAGGCCCTGGGTTACAGCGATGCTCAAGTGCGTAAGGATCTGGCGTATTTTGGACAGTTCGGCCATCCGGGTGTTGGCTATCGCGTCGAGGACATGATCCGGGAATTGCGCAAAATTCTGGGTACGGATAAAACTTGGAATGTGCTTTTGGTGGGGGCTGGGAATCTGGGCCGGGCACTGATGGCCTATCGCGGATTTTTACGCAAAGGTTTTCGTCTGGCGGCGGTCTTTGATGCGGATCCCGCCAAACATGGCCGGCGCTTCGGAGACCTGGACATCCAGCCTGTAGGGGCTATCGCCCATGCAGTGGAAACGCTGCAAATCAGAATGGCGATGATTGCCGTTCCACCCGAGTCGGCCCAGCAGGTGGCGGATATGCTGGTGGCGGCGAAGGTCCGCGGAATTCTGAATTTCGCGGCGGTGTCCCTGGCGGTTCCGCCCGACATCTATCTGCAAAGCGTGGACCTGGCCTTGCAGCTTGAACAACTGTCGTTTCGCATGAATTTGGGTCAGATCGCGGAGCCTGCGCCCTGAAAGGTCAGGCTTGGCCCGACAACAATTCGCCGGACACGCGGCAAATTTCCCGGCGGAATTGGGCAATGTTAAAGCGGCCCGCATTGGCCCTTAGGGCCGCGGGGTTGAATTGGGACCGCACGGCTTCATAGCGGTCTATGGCCGCGGCAAGACTTTCGGCGGTTGGGGCCGAAAAGAAAATTGCGCCCGCCTGATCCCTGTTGGAACCATCGGCCCGCAGGGGAAT
>JABEVA010000269.1 GCA_013044065.1 Phycisphaerae bacterium | reverse complement strand
TTGTGTATTGGTTTATGTTGATCATTTTTTTATGAGAAAGGAACCACCCATGAGAAAACGCATCACCTTACCCCTGCTTCTGGCTGCGGCCATGGCCGCGACGGCGGTTGGCAATGTCCGGGCGGCTGATCCCTCCAATTATCAGCAGTTGCAGAAGAAGTACAGCACTCTCAAATCTCAGATGCAGGCCATGCAGCAACAGATGTCGCAGATGCAAAAGCAGATGGCGGCCCAGCAGAAACAGATGAAAGCGGTGCAGCAGGCAGCGCCGAGCATCAATGAACGGGCCACCAGACGCGCGATTAAACGGCTTTCCCGCCAGGTGATGAAGCTAAGCGAGAAGGAAGCCGCACTGGAGCCGGGCAACATTCAGGTGTTGATCGCTGGCGATGTGAATGTGCAGTTTCAAAATAAATCGGGTGGCGATTCCACTTTTTATGCAGATTCCAGCCCGATGATTCAGGTGCGCGTGGACAAGAAAATCTTCATCAACACCGCGTTTGACTTTTACACCGCCAGCGGCGGCCCAGGTGGCATTAATTCAGATATTGGCGCGGCTAACATCAATTACGAGCTTGGCGATTACATGACGGTTGGTGGTGGTCTTATATCGAGCCCGATCGGTGGCATCGTCAGCAATTACAATGCGGCCCCATGGAATCGCTGGCTGGTGGATGGTTCGTTGGAAGACAACTTGCTGCCCTCCAATGAGCTGGGTATTTGGACCCGCGGCGGTATACCGGCACCGGATAGCCTGGGCTACCTGACGTACTTCCTTTTTGTCAGCAATGGTCCAGAATTTGTCGGCACCGCGGGTACACCGAACCAGCTCGCCTACGATAATTTTCCTGCCAATCAAAACGCCAAGACCCTCGGCGGCCGGGTGAGCTACCTGCCGATTCCCAACATTGAATTGGGCTATTCGTTCGAATGGGCCAGTCCCAGCCATTCCGGTAGTCTGACCAAGAGCAATTCTTGGATTCAAGCGGTGGATTTTAACACGTATTACTTCAACAAAAAGATTGAAGGCTTTGTGAAGTTCCGCGCCGGGTGGGCGTGGGACCAAATTGGCCAAGGTGGTATTCCTGCTGGCAATCCGTCATCGCCTCCGGCGTTTGGCAACATGTCCAACGGTGGGCAGATTGATGTGGCCTATCAGCCCAGCATGTGCGGCATTAAATACCTGGACAAAATGATGGTGGCTTTTCGTTACGACCGTACCGATGGTCCTGTAACTGACTTGCAAACTCCCGGTGCTACACATGAACAGCGTTACAGCGTGGGCTTGGATTACTGGCTGCATTCCAATGCGGTGCTCAAATTTGAGTATGAATTTGACAATGTGCCCGACCAGCATGGCAGCGACGCGATGTTCATGCAGTTTGCTGTGGGCATTTAAGGTCAACGAAGGAATAAGGAATTTAGTCCCCTTTGATTTGAGGAGTACATCATGAATTTCAGGAATATCAAAACTATTCGTACCATTGTGCTGGCGAGTTTGGCCACCGCGGGGTTGGCGCTAACGGCTGGCTGTTCTAATAACGGCCACGCCAACAAACCTGCGGCGAAGAAGGCGGCTAAACCGGCTGCTATCCGGCCTTTAGCCATTAAAGATCCGGCCAAAAATGAAACTGGTGCCCAGATCTGGTCGCAAAATTGCATGCGTTGCCACCAGTTGCGGTCGCCGTCGCAATACACTCCGGCCCAATGGGGTGTGATTGTGCAATATATGCGCCTGAAGGCCGGCCTGACTGGTGAGCAGGCCCGCAAAGTGCTGGCATTTCTCAAAAGCGCCAGCGCTCATTAACGGGGTTTAAAGACGGATCGGTTTACCCGCTGCGGTTGGCGGTTTTTCCATGGCAAACTGCTGGCTCTGATAAAAAATCTCCGTCCGCGCGAGTGATCGCGCGGGCGGATTTTTTATCGGCGTGGTATGTACCAAGGGCGCACATCGACGGCGTACATGCCCGCCGTTTTCGCCGCTTGAAAGCCCAATTCGGCATCTTCATAAACAGCGCATTGCCACGGCTCTAGATCCATGCGCCGCGCCGCTTCCAGAAACGTATCCGGGGCTGGTTTTCCATGACGAACGTCATCGGCGCAAACCACTACTGGAAAAAAATTCTCTATCCCGATAACGGCCAGTTCCCGGGTCACCACGGATCGCGTTCCGCCGCTGGCGACGGCCAATTTGCGGCGGCCTGATTCCCGACGGGCGAGCGCCAGGACCGGCTGTACGGGTTTGATTTCCGGCAGGCGGGCGAGAAAATTTTGTTCCTTGGCATGGGCGAGCGCGGCGGCGTTTGAATGCCCGTGTTCGGCACACAATATCGAGGCTATTTTTTCGGTTGGTGTGCCGGCCAAGGCGTAAAATCGTGATTCCGTGAGCGTAATTTTGGTCTCCGCCAGGGCCGTCAGCCATGCCTGGTAGTGCACCGCCATGGTGTCCAGCAGGGTCCCGACCAGGTCAAAAATCAGGCCCTGGATTGTGTCGGGAATGTTGGCGTCCGGATGATTGATCCAGCGGGTGTCGGTAAGCTGCCCTGGGTTATTGGTTGGGTTATTCATCGCGGTTGAAGCTTTCATGTCAGTTTTCGTTAACCTTATTTTTTCTAACGTGTGCTTAAAGCCAATCTAAGCATGTACCAAGAGTGTTATATCCTGCGGCAACTGGTTGGCTACCGCGGTGAGGATATCTCCCTGCAAGCTGCGGGCCAGCAGGCTGCGCTTGGAAACACCCATTAACACGGCTTCCACGCCATAGGTGGCGGCAAAATCGAGAATGGTATATGCCACATCCTGCGAGACAGCGTAGATGGCTTCCATCGGAATGTCCTTTTGTAGGCAAAAGTCCTGTGCCATCTCAAAGGTATGACGGGCTTGCCCGTCTTCTTCCAATGTGGGACCTTGCTCCTGGGCCACAAACGAGAGGTTCAGGTGGCGTACGTATAACACAAATAAAAAGCCATTGATTTGGGACGCATATTTGGCCGCAAACTCCAGCAGTGCCGGGGCACCGGTAGTGGCTACCAATACGCGCGGACGGTCCACATCGGCGGTGGGCGGTGGGGAGGCGGCGCGGATGCCTGCCACTGGTGTAGTCTCCGGCAAAATGACAATCTCCCGACGGGCGCGGGCACGGCCCAGTTCCAGTCCGCACTGATACATGGCTATAGCAGCCAGCAGGCCAAGCAGGATCGCCCAAACGAGAAAATACAGGGCGTCGTAGGGCGTTTTCGAATGCCAGATCATTGCGCCTCTGATGAGCAGGAACAGGGCCAGTAGTCCGCAGACAATTCCACCAATAAGTGCACTTTGGGTCTGATAGCGTTTTCGCAAATGCTGGGCATAAAACCGGGCCAGCAGGCCAACACCCAGCACGCAGAGCACAAAAATAAGGGCATCGCGTTTGGTGGCGGCCAGGGTTAATTCCACACACAACATGACCGCCCCGGTGATAAAAAGGCCGGCGCGTTCCCAGGGTTGTATCTTCAGATTCTTGTTCGTCGCCGTGCTGCCAATGTTGATGGTGATCGCTCCAACCACACCAATGGCGTATAAGTCAGCCAAGGTAGCTAAGTTGTGAAAAAGAGAAAGAACGATGATGGGCACCAGTACGGCGGGAATCAGCGCGATGCCCGGTACTCCAAAGCGATTCAGACGATGGAGAATTTCCGGCAATTCGCGGCTACGCGACATGGTGTATTGAATACTCATCATGGCGCCTATGGCGGTGTTGACCGCCGAAAAAAGCAGCAACCCAAAAACAATGCCGCACACCCAGCCGAACCATTTGCCCACAAAATCTGAGGCCATCACGCGCAGGGCTGCATTTTGAATATCGTTTTGTCTTTGATAATTGGGTTCCAACTTTGCCATGTGGGCTCTTTCGGCGGGTTTGACCTGCCAATCCGGATGCGTGTTGATGTAGGGCTGCACCGCGGCCTGCAAACGAACCTGCGGCTGCCTGAATCTGCCGGACGGGTTGGCCGGATTGGGCGTCAGGGCTGACATGCCGATGGCCAAAATAATATTTAATATGACCACTTCCGCCAGCACCGGGAAAATGGTTCGTTTGGCCGTCCTTTTTACCGGCGGCACCATGACGCCAGTCATGTTGGCTACCGCTTCCACGCCGGAGAGTGCCAGCACCACATTTACAAATGTGTACCACCGCTGCGGCAGATGGTTGGTCAGATGGCTAAACGGCGTGATACGATGCCAGCCTGTGGCCAGATGCGGAATACTGTAAATGGCGATGATGGCGGTAAGTACCATAGTGGCCATCGCGATAATCAAAGCCCCCCAGCCCACCTTGCGCAAACCAAAATAATTGAAAATACCGATGGCCACGATACCGGCAATGGCCAGCGGTGGAATCAGATGGCCGGCATCCGGCACACCAAGGTATTCCAATCCGTCAAAGGCGGACATGGCTGCGGTGACAATATAATCCGCGCAAAGCAGCAACGCTCCGATGACGGCAAGATTGTTGCTGATCTCCCGGGCCGAAGAATAAACTCCGCCGCCATCCGGAAAGCACCGGCAAATTACCGAATAGGACCAACCCGCCATCACCACCAATATGCCCACGCCCAAGACATACCAGAAGCTGGCATAAAGGCTGTAGTAAAACGCCAAGCCCAGTACATAAAATCGGCTGGTGCCCCAATCGCCATACAAGATGGCACCGGCATGGGGTGCGCTAAGCTCACGCGGACGCTCGGTGGATTTTGCCATTGTTTGGGCCATGGAGTTTACAGCATCTGGACCACGGTCTGCATGAAGGCTCTAACGCCCCATGGCAACGCCGTCCGATTTCTGATTCCCTAAGTGTGCCAACGTCTTGGTCGGCTTGTTCCGCCGGTCTACCACCAATGTCCGCCGCAGCTTGGTTATCTGCCTCGACAATTAACGATACCGTTTTGCCTCTTGTGGCCCTGTTGTCTTGGACAACGATTTACCGGCCACCGCTGGCCTGCTCTACAATGGGCACGACGCCGTCAACGACGGCCTAATACTATCGTTATCAGGCGGGGAGTCAAGGATTTGAGCTTTGAGGCCAGCGATCGCAGACGGGAAGATACTTCAGATGGGTGGCTTGCCGAGTGCTGCGGCCACGGGGGCTATGAGGTTGGCGCTATCTGGATCGGGTACCCTTTGGATAAGGCCCAGTAAAAAAAGCCGGATCGTTCAAGCGGCTCAGGTCAAGGCCGAGGATTCATTTTCCGATAGCCGCCGGGGGCCGAAATTCGATTTTTTTTCGGCCGTCCATGGCCAAGTTGGCCAAAGTGTCAGCTCGCGAATTATCTTCTCGATACAAGTGACTGATGGACCACTTGGGAACCCTTTCCAGCAGGGCCATGGCTTGCTGATACAGGGGGCGGATATCCGGACTTTTAACCCGGTACTGGCCCTGAATTTGGCGGACCACCAATTGGCTATCCGCACGAATTACCAACTCGGTAGCACCAAGCTCAACCGCAACGGCCAAGCCACGGATGAGGGCGGTGTATTCGGCGAAGTTGTTGGTGTGACTGCCTAGAAACTCGGCTAGTTCGTAGATCGTTTTGCCCTCCGGTGTGGCCAGGGTAACTCCTATGCCCGCCGGTCCTGGATTGCCACGAGAGCCGCCGTCAAATTGCAGCAGAAGCTTGCGGGAGCAATTATCATCCATGAATAAGCACCGTCAAAAAATAGGGTGTTGGGGGAATCTGGTTTAGGATCGCGGATCTCCGGCGTGAGCCTTTTCGTTCGCCAGGGTTTCAGGCAAATACAAAATTCGACTGCACGCGTTGCAGCGCCGGATTTCGTCGCGACCGCGCAGTTGATTGACATCTTCCATATTCAGGGCCATAAAGCAGCCCCCACAACTGATGTTATCCAGATCATCATCGTCAAATTCAACCGGGGCCATCGCATCACCCGGATATTTACGCCGCAGACGGTCATATTGTTTGAGAGCCTCGGCCGGTACTTTGGTTGCGTGGCCGCTGCGCAGCGCGTTGAGCCGATCGAGATGACCACGGAGTTCCGTTGCCCGGGTCTCACTTTCGCCCTTGGCGGTCGCTAAAAGGCCCTGTTGTAAGGCCAACTGTTCACGGGCGGCTACCGTGGTCGCCTGATCTTTTTCAAGTTGTTCCATGTTCTCAAGCATGGCTGCCTCGAGTTTGCTTACCTCGGCCTTTTCGGCGGATATCTGTACCAGAATGGCTGAATATTCCTTATTGGTCTTGGTACTGTTGAGTGCTTCACGCATTTTTTCGATATGTGCCTGGCGCGTTTTAAGATCCAGATCCTGCGCCCCAATGGAAGCCTGTAGTTTAAGTGAGGCGGCCTCCTGTTGGTTTATATCCGTGGCGATGGCACCGATTTTAGCTTCCAGCGCGACCTGATCCTTTAAAAGGGCATCCAAAGCGAGTTGGTATTCGTGAAGTTCACGATCAATACGGAACAAAGCCAATAAAGATGGAATCGTAACAAATGACGCCATCATGTCACCTCCAGTCTAAAAAGCCATACTAGCATGAGAGTTCGTTTCACGCCACCCGGCGGTCGAAGATCACTCGGCCGCCCCCGGGGTCGGATAAAAATCTTTCTCGGACGGTGTGCACTTGGCATTTGAGCTGCGTCCGCGTACCTTACGCCTTACTTTATGGAGAGAATTCCATGTTGGCTAAGGTTCACAGTTTTGTCCTGCAGGGCATAGATGCCATCCGCTGTGAGGTGGAGGTGAATCTGGCCCCAAGGGAATATGGCGATCCATTGATTGTGGGCCTTGCGGATAAGGCCGTCAGCGAATCTCTGGACCGCATTCATACGGCCATGGTGAACAGCGGCTACCGGTTTCCACAAGAGCGATTGCTGGTGAATTTGGCCCCGGCGGACATTAAAAAGGAAGGCAGCGCGCTGGAACTGCCCATTGCCCTGGGCGTGCTTCATGCCGCGAAAGTTGTTCAAGGAGATAACTATAAAAAATATCTGGTGGCGGGGGAGCTTGCTCTGGATGGTTCGGTTCGTCCTATCAAAGGAGCCCTTTCCATGGCCATGCTGGCGGCGGAATGCAAACTCGCCGGCATTCTACTGCCTACCGCCAATGCCCGTGAGGCCGCCGTGGTGCCCGACATTGACGTTTACGCCATTGACAGCTTGACCACGCTGGTTGGCTTTCTTAATGGGCAACTGCCCTTGGAATCCGAGCAAGTTGACGAAGCTGAAGCGAACCCGGCGGAGGCCAGCGGTGATGTCGATTTCGCGGATGTTCGCGGCCAGGAACTGGCCAAGCGAGCCTTGACCATTGCGGCCGCAGGACGGCATAACTTGCTGCTGCTGGGGCCGCCCGGTGCGGGCAAGACCATGCTTTGCCAGCGTCTGCCGACCATTCTGCCGCCGTTGACACGGCAGGAAGCCCTGGAGACCTCGCGGGTTTATTCCGCCTGTGGTCTTCTACCGCGTGGAGCCAGTCTGCTGCGGATACGTCCGGTGCGCATGCCGCACCATACCGCCAGTGGTGCCGCCCTGATCGGGGGAGGCAGTATTCCACGGCCGGGCGAGGTATCACTGGCGCATCATGGAGTTTTGTTTTTAGATGAGCTGCCGGAATTTTCCCGCCATGTTCTGGAGATGCTGCGCCAACCATTGGAGTCCGGAATGGTGACTATTGCACGGTCTCATTCCAGCGTGAGTTTCCCGGCGAGATTTATGCTGGTGGCGGCGATGAATCCGTCGGCCAGCGGAAAAGGAACCCTGGACCGTCGCAATGCCAAGGCTACTGAATTAGCGGCTATGGATCGCTATATGAGCAAGCTTTCCGGTCCATTGCTGGACCGCATCGATATCCATCTGGAAGTTCCCGCAGTCACGTATCGGGATTTAACCAGTAAAGCGACGGGCACTTCATCCGCCCAGATGCGGGCTCAGGTCGAAAACGCCCGTCGGGTGCAGGCCAAAAGATTTGGAGACGACGGCACGATGAGCAATGCCGCAATGAAAACCGCACAGCTTAAGGACTTTTGCGCTTTGGATGAAACCTCGCTGCTTTTGATGAAACAGGCGATGGAAGAACTCGGCTTAAGCGCGCGAGCCTTTGACAAGGTCCGACGCGTGGCGCGTACCATTGCCGACCTGGAAGGTCAGCAAACCATTACTCCCAGCCATGTGACTGAAGCAATCGGTTATCGGCTTCTAGACCGTAAATACTGACCTTTCAACATCTTCTAGCGCAGGTTGCTGGAGCATACGTACTATCTAAGCGTGGTTTCCGCGGCGGGAAGGCTCTCGTCCGGGCACGGAGTTGGCTATTTCCGGATACCCGAAGAACCGCAGTTCCACCGCGCCGGTTGCCCCAGGAATAGCGACGATTCAACGTTCGCCCTGATTGTACATCAATGGCTGATTGCCGGTAGCGGTGTCCACGTCGCTGATGCTGGTGGTGAAGCCTGGTAGGACTGCATCAAGTCTTCCCAGTGGCAGGCTTGCTCGATGGCGGGGATGGCGTATACTTTCAGCGATGCCGAAGGTGTGGTCAAAAATGAAGTTGTCTTGCTGGGTTACCGTGGTGCTGATGGGACTGGCGGCTGGACCGTGTTGGGCCAAGGCTCAATCGCCGGTGTCGTCGGCTCCGGGGACGCCGAACTGGGTTCTGCAAAACGGAGTGTGGGTGCCGGTGGTGGTGCCGGGGCAGGTGAGCCCACCGGCCCGGGTGGCGGCTATGATTAACTTCCTGAAAACCGGGCATCCCGGGCGGGTGGTCCATTTGGCAAAAAAGTGGTTGCGCCATCACAAAAAAGATCCTCTGGTACCGCAAGTGCTGCTGCTGGAGGGAGATGCGCAAAATTACCTGGGCAATAAATATGCCGCTCTGTTTCCGTATGAGGACCTGCTGGATAACTTTCCGGCCAGTCCGCTTTATGAACCGTGTTTGATGCGGGAATACAATATCGCCTGCGCATTTTTAGCGGGTTACAAGCGGAGACTTTTGGGGATGAGAATTCTGCCCGTGTATGGTGATGCCATCCGATTGCTGAGGAGAATTCAGAATCGGCAGCGTGGATCGCCGTTAGCGGAACTGGCTGGCATACGTATTGCTGACTATTACTACCAAAATGACCGATTTCAAAGGGCGTTGGCGTCGTACACCAATTTTCTTCGGCGCTATCCCTACAGCCAATTTGCGGTCAAGGCTACGGTGCGTAAGGCGGAGTGTTCGCTGGCTACATTTCGCGGGGTACGTTTTGACCTGACCCCGCTACGTAACGCTCAAGCGGAGTTGGAAAACATTGCGGAGCTTTATCCGGTGCTTGCGGCCAAAATGCAGGTCAAGGCACTGGAAGAGCGAATCTATCAGATCGAAGGCAAACGCGAACTGGAGATTGCCCGGTTCTACTGGCGATTTAACCGGCCTGAGTCCGCGGCTTATTATTATCGGCGGGTTATTCACGGTTGGCCCGATACGATTTGGGCGCAAAAGGCCCGTAAGGAATATGCCCGGCGCTTCCAACAATCCAAGGAGAAAATGCCATGATGACCTTGCTTTTTGGAAGCTGGCGGCAGGCTGGCACCACGTTGGGTCTGGTGCTGGCGGGGTTGGGTATGATGGCGCTGGCCGGGTGTGGGTACACGTCTCGTTCCATCTACCCGACAAGTATTACAACCGTGGCGGTACCGGTGTTTAAAAAC
>JABEVA010000268.1 GCA_013044065.1 Phycisphaerae bacterium | reverse complement strand
GGGTAAAGATGAAACAGGAAAGCGCGAAGGCGCGAAGAACGGATGGGGCGATCTCCAGCCTAAACGGATTACACGACGGCGATTGGCCACGGCGCGGGAAGCTTAGGGGGCAATTCAAGTTTTCGGGGATTTATGCTATTATTCCATGCGGTTCCGGGTCGGAGCTTTTTTTTCAAGGAAATGCCGATGTCTGCATCGATTTCTCCCCGTGTTTACGAAAATCCCCTGGTAACACGTAATGCTTCCGCGGAGATGCTGGAAGTATTTTCGTCGCAGCGCAAATTTTCGACCTGGCGACGGGTCTGGCTGGCGCTGGCGGAAGCGGAGAAGGAGTTGGGGTTGCCGATCACGGATGAGCAGATTCAGCAGATGCGTGCGCACCTGGATGACATTGACTATCAGGAAGCGGCCCGGCAGGAGCAGCGTCTTCGCCATGACGTGATGGCGCACTTGCAGACTTTTGCCAAGGCGGCTCCTTTGGCCAAGCCGATTCTTCATCTGGGCGCGACTTCCATGGATGTGGTGGACAACACAGATGTGCTGCTGCTGCGTGACGGGCTGGAACTTATCCGTTTGAAACTGGCCAATCTTATTGACAGTCTGGCGAGCTTCGCCCAGCAATGGAAAGACTTGCCGGTGCTTTCGTACACCCATCTGCAGCCGGCCCAACCAAGCACGATGGGCAAGCGCGCGGTTTTATGGTGCTATGATTTTGTACTGGCGCTGGCGGATATTGAATTGCGGGTGGAAACATTGATGCTGCGCGGCATTAAGGGCACCACGGGCACACAGGCCTCCTTTCTGGAATTATTTGATGGCGATCATGGCAAGGTACAGCGGCTGGAACAACTGGTGGCGGAACGGCTGGGGTTTCAGCGGGTGCATCCGGTAACCGGCCAAACGTATCCCCGGGTGATTGATGCCCAAATTCTGGCGAGTTTATCGGTCATAGCGGCCGCGGGGCAGAAAATGTCGCAAGACATCCGAATTCTGGCGGCCTTTAAGGAAGTGGATGAACCGCTTGAAGATGAGCAGGTGGGTTCATCGGCGATGGCGTACAAACGCAATCCGGTCTTAAGCGAGCGGGTGACGGGCTTGGCGCGCTGGCTGATGGGGTTGGCTTTGCAACCCATGCTCACGGCGGGGCAGCAGATGTTTGAGCGCAGCCTGGATGATTCTTCCAACAAGCGGCTCTCGGTGCCGGAGGCGTTTTTGGCGGCGGATTCCATTTTGGATATTTTGATTCACGTGGTGCGGGGACTGGTGGTGAATGTGCGGGTGATCAATCAGCGTTTGATGGCGGAGCTGCCGTTTATGGCCACGGAGAATATTCTGATGGCCGCGACCAAGGCCGGCGGTGATCGGCAGGATCTGCACGAGAAAATTCGGAAACATTCGCTGGCGGCGGCGGGGCGGGTGAAGGACCTGGGTTTGGATAATGATCTGCTGCTGCGACTGCGGCAGGATCCGGCTTTTGCGGCGGTGGAACTGGATAAGATCATGGAACCGCGGCGTTACATTGGGCGCTCGGTGGAACAGGTGGCTGAGTTTATCGCCCATACGGTGGCACCGATTCGCGATCGTTACGTAGGCCGATTGGAACATCAGGTGGCCCTGAAGGTGTAGCGCGGCCCGGGTGAAATTGCGGAGAAATTCGATGGCACAGCAATCGCGAATGATGTTGGGCGTGGCGCTGGCGGTGCTGGCGCTGGGACCTCGGACGAACCGGGGTGCGGTGGCGACAACCGCGGCGGTGAAGAGGGAAAATTCCATTTACCTGCAGCGCAGGCTGGCGCAACGCATCAGTGTGAACCTGAAAACCTGCACGGTGCCGCAAGCCTTTGCGACGCTGGCTGACAAAGCCCGCATTTCCATTGACGTGCAGCAGCGCGTTTATCAGCTTTTACCGCTGGGGGATCGCACGTTGATCAGTGCCCGGTTCAAGGCGGTGTCGGTTCGGGCGGCGATGAAGTCTATGGTCCGCCAGCTGGTGCTGCGAATTCGCCGGGCGGGCGGCCGGTTGGTGGTGATGCCATCCCGGTCTTTGCGGCGCAGCGGGCGCCGCGCCACCTGGGCCGAGCTTAACCTGCTGCGGGCGGTACATGGATTAACGGTAGTTCATATAGAGGCCAACTGGCCGGCGGATTTGGCCAAACAACTGCACCAGCCCATACCGGCGGTGCGGTTGCCGATAGTGTCTGGGGCCTTGCAGGCTGCGGCCGTGGCGGCGGTGCGGCGGGAATTGCCGGAATCCGCGGCCCAGGCCTTAAATACGTATGCCCGGGCCTTGCACTGTGTATGGTATGTGCGGCATGATCGGATTTTTGTGAGTAGCGCTGCGCGCTGGGTGCGGCATCAACTGCATCGGCCGGTGTTTGTGCACGCTGCCAATGCGCCGTTGCAGGTGGTGCTAGCCGATTTGTCGCGGGCGACGGGCCTGTGGTTGGCCCCGGCTGCCGGCTTATATCTGGCGGTTCCGACGGTGAATGTGCGTTCCGATGGCGGCAGCGCGGAACAGACGCTGGCGGCGATCAGCGGGGCCACGGGCATGACGTGGCGGATTGAGGGCCAGCATCTGGTGATCGCGCCGCCCCGACCGCTGAGTTCGGTGGGGCCGCAACCGGGGGATCCGATCATGGGAATGATTCGGATTCCTTTGGCGGATGGCATTCATCTGAATTTATTTGTCAGAAAATCACAGTTGTCCGCGGCGGTGCGCAAGCGTCTGGGGGCGAAATTGCAGCACGACCTGGACATGCTGGGCACACAACTTGCTCCGGCCGCCAAGTCGCCGTAGGAGAAGATGCCCTGGCGGTGCCTGGCGGGGTGCGGCCCGGCTTGGCCGGCCACCGCGGACCCATTCGGGTGAGCCGGCGGGATGAGGGTGCCAGCGTGTTTTAGATGCACGTCGCTTGGCCAGGAGGTTGTTTCTGTCGGTTTATCTGCACTGGTTCAGACGTGATTTTCGGGTACGTGATAACACGGCGTTGGCGTTGGCGGCCCGACTGGCGGATGCCGTGGTGGGCGTGTTTGTGGTTGATACCCGCTGGTTTCCCAGCGCGGCGGGCTGCATGGGACCATTTCAGGCGCGTTTCTGGCTGGCGGCGCTCACCGAGTTGCGGCGCACGCTGCTGGATCTGAATATTCCATTAAGAATTGTGACGAGTGCGGATCCTGCTGCGGCCCTTGTGGTTCTGGCCAGAGAACTGCACGCGGACGGCATCACCTTCAATAAAGAATATGAGCCCGGCCAACTGGCGCTGGACCGACGGTTGACGCGGTTGGCCCAAGACGCGGGGATGCAGGTGCGGGCGTGCAAGGATGCCGTTATTTGGGAGGAATTTGAACTCTTGACGGGGGCGGAGAGTGTGTACCAGGTGTTTACACCGTACAAACGGGCGTGGCTGGCGGCTTTGGCGGCCAAACCGACGTCGGTGGCGGGGCTGCCGCGCCGAGGAACCGGCTTATGCTGCGCTGCCGATACGGTGCCTGCGGCGCGTGCTTTGGGTTACGGTGCGGTGGAGGATTCGTTGCCCACCGGTGAATCTGGTGCCGAGGCCATGCTGGCCGGGTTTAGCGGGCGGCTCATGCGGACCTATGCCGCGCAGCGGAATTATCCAGCGGTGGAGGGTAGTTCCCGGTTGTCGGCACATTTGAATGCGGGCACTATTTCCATTCGGCAGTGTGTGGTGGCGGCTCTGCGTGGCGGGGCCGCGCGTGACCAGTGTGGTGGGGCGGGCACCTGGCTGGCGGAATTGATCTGGCGGGAATTCTACCGCATGATTTTGTTTCATTATCCGCATACGGTGACGGAGGCATTTCAGCGGCGCTACGCCCGGCTGACCTGGCCGGAAAGGCCGGATCGAGTGGCCGCATGGAGCCGTGGTGAGACGGGCTATCCCATTGTGGATGCGGCCATGCGCTCGCTGGCGGCGACGGGCTGGATGCACAATCGGCTGCGTATGATTACGGCCATGTTTCTGGTGAAGGATTTGGATGTTCACTGGCGGGTGGGGGAAGATTTTTTCCGGCAATGGCTGGTCGATTATGATCAGGCCAGTAATGTGGGGGGGTGGCAATGGAGTGCGGGTACCGGACCTGACGCCGCACCTTACTTTCGGGTGATGAATCCGATTCTGCAGGGCCGGCGTTTTGATCCGCAGGGTGTTTTTGTGCGGCGATGGTTGCCGGAACTTGGCGGCGTACCGGTTAAAAGCATTCACCAGCCGTGGTTGATGTCTGCGGCGTTACAAAAGCAGGCCGGGTGTGTCATAGGCCGCAATTATCCAGCACCGCTGGTGGATCATGGTTCGGCTCGGCTGGCGGCCATTGGCCGATGCGTGGCGGCGGCTGCGCGGAGTCAGAAATCAGGACGATGACGGCGATGGTTCACCATCT
>JABEVA010000267.1 GCA_013044065.1 Phycisphaerae bacterium | reverse complement strand
TCAGTCACGTCCGGTAACGATCAAATCCACAGCTTTTGTGCTTAAACCAGGTGTCAATGGCACCGCAGGGCCAAACGTCTCGGCAGCTTTCTGCATCGAGCCATGGACGCTGGAGGGACCGGCCTGCGGCACGGTGGGCAGTTGGGGTGTGGGTATTTTGGCCGCGGCCGGACCGGCCCATTCGGTACACCGTGGCGAGGCGTTAACCCGGAGCTCTGCCCCACCTCGAAGAAGCTGGCTCGCCAGGGGAGGACAATTTTAAAAAGATTTTGTTTGACTTGAACATGGGCAGTTGCTAGAGTAGTCAATTGAGCATGGTTGCGGCGATATGCGGGCCTGAGCGTATTTTTGACCAATGGCCGCGGGTATGTGTAGTTTCGTTCCACGGATGGTGTCGCCCTTAGGGCGGAATCGGACGGAAGAAATCAGGGGCTTGACAACGTGAGTTTAATCGGTTAAATTAATAATGAGTAGCGGTAGAATGAATCTTAGTAATGGACCTTTGATCATGGCTCACAGTCGCCCGTTCAATTGTGGTTTCAGATGCAGTGCGGGCGTGGTGTGGTCGCCGGGATTCTGAAGAATGGAAGCCTTGTAGTCGGCGTGGGCCGGCGGGTTAGAGTATGCAACGGATGTAATTAGAAAAACATGAAATGGAGGCGCAATATGGGCGACAGATAAAGTGGCACTTGACAAGAGCGGTTTAACCGGTTAAACTTATGTTCAATGAGTGCCAAAGGGTCTTTGATACTTTCGGTTTTTTTAGTGTTCCTTTTTAGGAGGTTCTATCATGGTTCTTCAAGTTCTTCCCAATCGTCGATCTTTGTCAATCCTCGTGGGATTGACCGCCGCAGTGGTGGCGGCAGGCTGTTTTGCCCAGTCCACCAACGCCGCGATGATCGCATCAGACAATGCCGGCAACTACACCGGATCCATTTCCACCGGCAGCACCGGCGGCACGGGGTTTGAAGCCTGGGTCGAAGGGACCAGCGGCAATGGTTCCGCGGGTAACTACAACGACACCAGCAGCAAAAACATCGCCACCGGAACAAAAAGCTGGGGCACGTACGCCAACAGTTACACCGGCACCGGCCCAGTGCCACGTGTCGACATGACCCGGCCATTCGAAACCAGCCTCGGCGGTGCCGGCGGCAAACTGGATCCAGGCCAAACCTTCAGCGTGGCGATGCAATCTGACGGCGTCGGCGGCAGTGGAGCGCTGGGCTTCTCGCTGCAATCCAGCTCGCCCATCAACCAATTCACCTTTGAATACGATGGCAGCAAGTCTGACAACATGTATATCATCGACGGCAGCCACAGTGGCGCTGAATATGCGTCGCCGGTGCCGCTTGGCTTCGGCAACTACATCGGCCACGGCATGACCGTAAATTTCACGCTGGTCACCAGCACCACTTACGACCTTTCCGTAACGCCAGTGGGCGGCAGCGCCGTCAGCGTGATCACCAACGGCACACTCCCGGGCGGCCAAATCAACCAGGCTGACCTGTTTGATTCCAATACCTCAAATAACGGCTACTTCAACAGCCTCTCCATCAGCGCGGTTCCCGAACCCACATCGCTGGGTCTGATGGCCATCGGCGGATTAGCCTTGTTATTGGTAGGACGTCGTAAGACGGCCTAAGTGTTTTTTCGTAAAGAAGCCCGTTGCCGGGGTCGCCCATTCAGACCCCGGCAACGCTTCCACGGAGTTTTGGAGATAAAATCATGAGCACCCTGTTCAAAAGTATTTTGAATTCTCGTTCGCCGCGTGCCCGCCGGGTAGCGAGTGCGGCTGTCGCGGGCATGATCGGCTGGGCCATGGGTCACAGCGCGGCGGTACGGGCTGTGATCCTGGCCTCTGATAACGCCGCCAACCCCGCTTATTCGGGCGGCACATGGTCCGGCACCAGCAACGGCGGCACCGGCTTTAGCCAATGGTTTCAGGGGCCAACCGGTTCAGGAGTGAATCAGGCCGCCACCTGGGCCTTTACCACCCAGACCGCGTCGACGGTTTTTGGCACGTATGTTACGCCGAATATTGATACCAGCGGCGTATCCTGGAGTATGGGGGCCTACAGCGGCACCAGCAGCGATCCAGCCGCGCCGTATGCCTATCGCGGACTGAATACTCCTTTGCAAGTTGGCCAAACCCTGCAGCTAAGCATGGCCACAGGCTACATGAGCAATCCCGGCCAGGAAGGTTTTCAGATTCAAAACTTCAATTCCACCACCGGCTACGGCACCCCATTATTTCAGATTGCCGCCGCAGGTTCGGGCAGTTATTACGCCATCAGTTATGGCGGTTACACCTCGCCCACCACCGGATTTGCCTATTCGCAGCTTACTAAAATTGCCTCCGCCCACACCGGCGTCACCTCTCCCAACAATGGCAACGGCATCACCGTCGCCTTCACGTTGGAATCCCCGACATCTTTTGATCTCACCGTTACACCGCTGGCCGATCCGTCCGCAGCGGAAACATTTAACAATCTCACCCTGACCGATTTGCCCGTAAACCAGTTGTTTTTATACAACGATAACTTGGGGCTGACTTCCCAGTTGGCCTATTTTAACAATTTGGAAGTGACCGCCACTCCGGAACCCACTGCGGCCGCGCTGCTTTTAAGCCCACTGCTGCTCTTGGGCCTGATACCGCGGCGCAAATCCGCGGCCCGTGCGGGGCAATTCGACCGCAGGAGTATTTAAGACGCGTCAACCACATTGCCGGCGCAGCTGCGAAATAATGTGGCCGATGCCCGAGCTAAGAAGGGATAACACCATGGAACCGACGAGTAAAAGTTTTCCTGGCTCCACCCGGCAACGCCGAAACCTGATTCTGCGGGCCTGCCGCGTGGTGGCCTGCGGTATAGCCGGCGCTGCGGTCATCAGCCTGTGCCGCCCCGCCGCCGCTCAGGTTTTCGGCACGCCGTATTCACCGCCGACCATTCTCGATGCCTTCGGCATGCCCTGGACCTCGCTAACCGCCCGCATGCCCGATATTTTCGGAGCCGGTTACGGCGCTATTCTCACCCCGCCACCCACCCGGGCGGACAGCGGCAACGGTTCGGTGGGCTATGACATTTATAACCGCTTCGACTTGGGCAGCCCCGGTGACCCGACCGCTTACGGCACGCTTTCCGGATACGAGCAGCTTATTGCCGCCACCCATCAAATGGGTGGATATATCTACGTCGATTATTCCATGGGCCACAATGGCTTTTCCAATTCCGCCTCGGTCGATGGCAACGGCAATTCGTTTGTCAACGCCGGAGGATACCCCGGTTTTGTTACCTCTTATCCGGGCAATTCCTATCTGAACCCCGGCACGCCCGCCAATATCGACGGCGATTTTAACGGTGCGTATGCCCAAAATGTGGAAGAGGCCCGGCTGGCCGGCCTTGTCAATGTGAATTTCAACACCGATTATCAATATATCCGCAGCCCCACCACCGCAGGCGATCCCGCCAACATACCTGGCGGAACCACTCCGGCCTTTGGCCGCCTGGCCAATGTGCCCATGCCGGTGAATCAGCAGTTTTACCCCAACCCCAACAGCCAGCCGATTTTCATTTTCAACCCGCAAACGGGCCAGGGCAATATTCAGGTGAATTCCTTTACGCCTTCCAATCCCATGGCCGGTTCGCCCACCGCGGAAAATGTCACTGGCTACGAGATGCGCAATATTCAGTGGTTTGTGCAAACGCTGGGGGTTGATGGCTTCCGGCTCGATGCCACTAAAAATATGGAATGGCAAACCGCCCTCCCCTATTTCAATCAGGCGGTTTACCGGGCTTCGCCGCGGACCTACCTCAACGGCGTGCAGGAAACCATATTTTCCTTCCAGGAATATTATGACGGCAATCCCGCCAATGTTTTTCCCGTCATCCAAAAAAGCCCCATGAACCCGGATGGCGCACCTGCCGGCAACATCGGCACCGTGCAGCCTAACCTGGACGCTCTGGATTTTCCTTTGTTCTTCTCCCTGCAACAAAACCTCACCGGCAACGGCTTTACCAACAGTTGGTACAACGTCAGCGACGGGCTGGACCCGAACCATACAGGTAACACCGGCGTGCGATTCGTGCAAAGCCAGGACAACGGGGCCCCTTATCTGGCCAACGTGGCCGCGGCTTACACCCTCATGATGCCCGGCCAAGCCATCGTGTACTACAATGGCAACTTAACCCCTTACGACACCGGCACCCAGACCTTTCCCCAAAATGGCCGCGGCGATGCCCTCGGCGGGGTGTACGGCAACACCATGGCCAATAATTCCCTTAGCACGTATAATGCCCCCGCCCAAACCATGACCGTTACCCACAATAACGAAATCAGCGGCTTGGTGGATATCCGCAACCGCTATTCCAGCGGCGGCTACATCCAGCGCTACATCACCCAAAATAACCTCGCGTTTGAACGCAATGATTCCGCCTTGGTGCTGCTGAACAACCAAACCGGTGGCTTCTCCGGCACCGCCAGCATTCAAACCAATTTTAATTCCTACAACGTACCTTACCTGGTCGAGCTTACCGGCAACGCCGCCGCTCAGGGCCTGCCACAGGTACTGCAGGTTTACTCTGGCGGCGTGGTCAACGTCACCTTCCCCAACAACGGCTACAACAACAGCACCGGTGGCGGTGATCTGATCTACGGTCCGGCAACACCCGAGGGCACGCTGACTATTACCAATGTCGCCGGCCAAATCGCCGGGACCACACCCACCACCAGCACGCCCAACCTGCCCCAGGCCAATGGGCAGGATGTCATCAGCAATGTGGCGGTCGTGAAAGGCCCGCAATTTCAGATCCAACTGCAAACCCAAAAAGTCTATCTTCTGGGCCAGCAGAATTTGTTTGACTACAACGCCGGTGGCGACAGCGCCATTTTCAAAATAGATGGTGGCACACTCGTCAATGGCCAGCAGTTTGTCAGCACTGAGCCAAACACCATCGCCTACGGTTTCATCCCCTTTCAAACCGGCAGTCCATTGGCCCCGCAGAATGGAACCGCTCCGGGTACCGGCCTTTATACCGAGACCATCAATACCAGTGACCTCTCGCAAGGGTACCATTACCTCACCGTGATCGCTTTCCGCACACGCCATACGCCCGGTGCCCCGCCCGTCTACACCGACTGGACCCAGACCATTTATGTGGATACTGCCCCGTCGGTATCGGCCATTATGAGCTTTAACGCCACTGTCCCCGGTATCAACCAAAACCGCACCCTGACGGTGGAAAATGTGGACGGCCTGGCCAACAACATCAACGTCCTTTTTGATCTGCCCGCCGCGGATACGGCCAGTCAGATTCTCTCCCTGCTCAACAGCTCCACGCAGGCCAACCAAATTGATACCAATTTGTGGACCATCAATGCCAACGGCCTTACCAGCGGCAACCATGTCGCCACCGTGGTGACATTCAAGCCGGATGGCACCTACAATATCCAACGCTTTGCCGGTCTGTATACCTCCACCGTTTTTGGTGCGGGGCTGGGTGATTTGAATTTCGACGGCCAATACAACGTGGCTGATGTTCAAGCGATGGCCCAGTTGCTGGCCAGCAACAACACAGAATTTAATCCGGCAGCGGATTTCCTGGGCACGGGAGTTATTACGCCGCAGGATCTCATTCCTTTCGGTCAAAAGCTCGAGCAAGTTGGTGCAGGTAGCGCCACCATGGCGGCGTACCAGGCGCTCTACGATCAATATTTCGGCAGCGGGATCTCGTCAGCCGCGAGGCTTACCTTCTCCACAGACAACTTACTATCTGCTCAGACCACGCCAACACCGGAGCCGTCAGCCGCGTGGCTGTTGCTTGGCGGGCTACCGCTGCTGCTCAAGCGTCGCCGAGGGGCGAGTTAAAGGGCGGCACGGATCGTCGCCCACGGGTGATATCCCTGGCACTCTTGCCTTGGAAAGGACCTGCGGTTTGCAAGATGGAAACAAAGACTTGGCACTGCTTGACAAATCAGTTTAACCGGTTAAACTGATGTCTGTCGCTCGGGCTTAAGTCTGCTCTTTCAAGGAGTATTGATCATGATTACCAGTCATTGTTCTTCGGGTCGGTTCGCGCCCTGGCGCAAGGAATCGCGGATGCATGGGATGAGCGGTTTTACGCTTATTGAGTTATTGGTAGTGATTTCCATCATCGCCATTCTTATCGCGCTGCTGCTGCCGGCCTTGGCCGCAGCCCGCCAGGAAGCGGATTCCATTCTGTGCCTTTCCAACGTCCGGCAAATGGCCTTGGGGGCCGTCGAATTCACCCAGGACCATCAGGGCCTGCTTCAGCCGGATACCGACACCAACATCGTCACCGCGTACATAGACCCCAATCACCAGCTTTTTGCCTACCGGTCAACCTCCTCCGGCACGTATCTCCTGGATTGGGCCAGTGCTTTAATCCCATACATGGGCGGAAACAACAGTCAGAATTTTGTTGGCATGGCCACCAGCGGCACACCCGGCAGCTATTATGCCCCCGGCACATTCCCGAAAGTGTTCCTGTGCCCCAGCGATCCTACCTTAAGCGATACCTGGCCCGGCTATGCTCTGATTAACAATGTCGTCAATTTGACCGGCGGCAACACCGGCGACGGAACGTGGAGTTATTTCCCCGTGTCATACGGCGTCAATGCGGATCTTTGTTCCCTGGCCGTTCCATCCGACCAGGATTTTAATCCAGGCGACACAATGGCAGTATCCGATGGGCCTGGTGGTGCTCCTATGAGCTGCCATCTCATCCAGGTGCATGATCCAACCCAAACCCTGTTATTCGCCGATTGCGGAACTAGACCCGTGACCCAGGAATCGGGAACCAATCCGCCACTGAACGCCAACGACGGTCTGTATTACACCACCAACTACGACTTTGGTGCCGGCATCCCCTCGACCATTTCCACCGACACGCTGGAAGCAGTCGCGATGACGCCGTGGCTGCGCGATCGCATTCCGATTGCCGGCAACCTGATGCCCTCCAATATCAACCAAACTCCCCAGCAGCCGCAAAATATCGTAGACCGCCACGGCGACCACATCAATGTCTCATTCTGTGACGGCCATGCGGAAGCGGTCAACG
>JABEVA010000266.1 GCA_013044065.1 Phycisphaerae bacterium | reverse complement strand
GTTGCCGGGGCGGTTGACCAAATACAGCGGCTCTTTGGTATTGGCCAAGGAGACCACCAAGGGATGATGGCCCCATTGCCCATCATAACAGATATCCATCCCCTGCTTACAGTCGCCGGTGGTGGGGGCGATGGTACCGTCGCCATCCAGAATCGCCTGCGCAAAGAACTCCGACGGCTGCTGCGCCCAAGACCTTCAATCGCACCTGATTGATGGTGTCCAAGAGGGTCCGGACATCCGCCGCAATGAATCGGCGGCAGAAGTCCCCGGCCGTGGTGGGATCGGCAATACGATGGGTTCCCAGGGCCTCCAGATAAACCTCATCGTTGCGGAGCCAGTCCAAGTCTTGCAGACACTCCCCACCGGCGAGGATGTTGCAGGCGAGGTTGAGAACATGGTTCGATTCTGAATAGGGCCGCTGCTCCTTGAGCAGGTGCAGGGACTCGTCGATGGCCGGGGCCAGTCCGAGCCGCCCGGCCGGTTGTTGCAGCCAGCCGATTCCGCCGCAGGCCAGCCCGCGATCGCGCCGGGACAGTTCGTAATGAATATTACCACCACGAAACATGGGCTGGCCTTGCGGAGTCCACTGGCGTACCCGCAGTCGGCGGGGGATGCGGCGGCGGCCAATCCACAATTCCCGCCACCGCTGTTTTTCTTCAAGAGTCATCACTTGAAACATCTCCTTAAAAAATAGTCATCTTTATGACAATATTACATCATAATAAGTCCTGCAAGCAGGTTTGGTTCATTTTCCCCCGCCATAAAAAAGTAAAGTCAAAGACTACGCTTGTTTAAGGTCTAGCGCAGCACCATCGAGCGGTATTCTGCGACGGGTTGACGGCGTTGATAGTGGTCTTGCTGGGCGGGTTTACCACCAATTTTATCTGGTGTGCCATCCTGCACTTTCGCAATCGCAGCGCCCGTGAGTACTTGGCTTCCACCGCCCGGCCGGGTGAAAATCAGATAGCGACAGCGGTGGATGGCCCCGCATATAGCCAGCCCCCGGAAGCTATGAAAACCGATCAGGGGGCCGCGCTGAGATCCGCGACCAAAGGACCCTCGGTGCCTCTGCTGATCAACTATGTCTTTTGTGCCTTGGCCGGAACTCTCTGGTACCCGCACTCTTTCTTTTACACCATGGGACAAACCCAGATGGGGCTGCAAAACTTTTCGGGTTGGACGCTGCACATGGCGAGCATCACTATTTTTGCCACGCTCTGGGGCGTGGCGCTGCATGAATGGAAAGGCTCCAGCAAACGAACGCATGTTCTTTTTGCGGTGGGCCTGGCGGTGTTGGTAGGCTCCACCGTGATTGTAGGCTATGGCAACTACCTGAAAATCAAACCGAAACATGCCGTTGCGGCGGTGGAGAAAGTCCGGGCGGCAGGCCGACACGCCCAATTTGTGCGGGTCGGCTAATTGGGATAATGGCAGCGGATGGTGGAGCGCAGGCCGCCACGTGGTGTCCATTCACTGATTACGGTCAATCGTTGCGGCTGGAGCACGGCGACCAGATCATCGAGAATGCGGTTGGTGACATCCTCGTAAAATATCCCGCGATTACGGAAGCTCTGCAGATACAACTTAAAACTTTTAAGTTCCACACACAGCTCGGCGGGAACGTAAATCAGGCGAATAGTGCCAAAATCAGGCTGGCCGGTCTTGGGGCACACCGACGTAAATTCCGGAGCGATATGTTCAATTTCGTAGGCCCGATTGGGGTGCGGGTTATCAAAGGTCTCCAAGATACTCTTAGGGCTGCTGGGCATGATCGAGCTATCCTTTCAAAAACGATGCATCTTCATACGCCACGGCGATTGCCATACAAACTGATGTGCAAACGTGCTCCAAAGCGGTAGCCGCGGGCTTTGCAAAGCTCCGCCAGCCATAGTCCTTTTTTATGAAGTTCGGCGGCATCAATTCCTTCCGGCATCAGAAATATATTTTCCCGTGGCGGGGTAAGATCAGCAAGCTCGGTCAGCAAACCTTCCACCTCGACGATATCCTCCGGGGCGCAGATCACGAATTTCCACTGCCGGTGCTTTATCTCAGTGGATCGGACAAATTGCATCAACGTGGGGATATCGATCCGGGCGGATTCATGTGCCTTGGCGAACATGCCGTCCGCCCGGTCGTGCGGAGTCGAATTGCCGAGTTTCGGACTGATGCTGGCCAGATCAACGGCGATATTGCGCCAGAAGGTGCCGGCGGTTTCAAGTGTGACGTATTTTTGCCGGATCTTGAGCTGCGCCGCCAGTTCCGCCACTTCGGCCTGAATTAACGGTTCCCCGCCGGTAATCACGACATGCTCCACAGCATGGCGGCCAACCTGGTCCAGGATGGCCTCGATGGACATTTCCATGCCCTGCGGGTTCCAGGAGGCGTAGGGGGTGTCGCACCACCGGCATCGCAAATTGCATCCACTGGTACGTATAAATACGGATGGCATTCCCAGCCACTGGCCCTCACCTTGGATACTTAAAAATATTTCCGAAATTTTCACCCAGACGTCTCCGCCGCAGTCTGAACATACGCAATCGGATCCGCGACCCGGCAGGCGGCAAACCCCGCACGCCGCAACTTACACGAATCGCAGCGGCCGCAGCTTTTGCCATCCGCCGCGGGGTCATAGCAGGAAATGGTATCCGCATAATTGACGCCCATCGTCAGGCCGAGCTGGATGATTTCAGATTTTCGCAGGTTTATCAGCGGGGCGTGGATTTGAATTCGCCCCTGGCCTTGCACCCCAGCTCGCGTGGCCAGATTGGCCAGTGCGCCAAAGGCCGAGATAAACTCGGGGCGGCAATCCGGATACCCGGAATAGTCCAGTGCGTTAACCCCGATGAAAATGTCCCGACTGCCCAACACCTCCGCCCAAGCCAGGGCAAAGGCCAGAAAAATGGTATTTCGTGCCGGTACATAGGTGATGGGAATCTCGGCCGCCATTTCACCCATCGAACGGTCTTTCGGCACCGCCATGTCGCTGGTCAGCGCCGATCCGCCAAAGACTCGTAGATCAATTGGAACTTCTATATGCCTTTGTACCCTTGCCGCTGCGGCAATACGCCGGGCACATCTGAGTTCCAGTTCATGCCGTTGGCCGTAGCGAAAGCTCAGCGCATAACACTCCCAGCCATCCCTTGCGGCCATGGCCAGAACGGTTGCGGAATCAAGGCCACCGCTTAAAAGAATCACGGCGCGTGCCGACATCCTTAAACTCCAGATATCCCAATCGCATAAAACCAGATATTGTCGCGTGTCACATGCCCAGCACATCGGCCATGGAATAGCGGCCGGAATTTTTTCCGGAGATAAACCTGGCAGCCTGCAAGGCTCCACGCACAAATGTATCCCGTGTCGAAGCGATGTGTTTGACCTCCACCCGTTCCCCAGCGGCGGCAAAGTACACGGTGTGCTCTCCCACCACATCCCCCATGCGCAATGCGTGCATGCCGATGGTTCCGGCTATACGTGGAACCTCGGTGCCATGCCGGCCGTGAACCAGATGTTTATCCAACGATCGGCCGGTTGCCCTGGCGATGGAATCAGCCAGGGCCAGCGCAGTGCCGGACGGAGCGTCCTTTTTTTGATTATGGTGCGCCTCGACAATTTCAATGTCATAAGCCGCGCCCAATTGCCGTGCCATCTCCGCCACCACACGCAGAAGCACATTCACGCCAAGACTGGTATTGGCCGCCTGCAAAATGGCGATATCCTTGGCTGCGGCATCAATAAGCGCATGGTCCGCCGAGGTTAACCCGGTGGTACCGATGACCATATTTATCTTTTTCCGGCGGCAGATCTCCAGAAGGAGTCGCGTCCCGGTCGGCGCGGAAAAGTCGATCAGTACATCTGCCGGAGCGGTTAACGCGGCCGATACGCGAACCCCCGCACCGCAATCCCGCCCCAGCAACGGCGAGGCCGCGGATTCCAGCGCAGCGGCCAGACGGAAGGATTCGGGGTGCTCCAAAGCCAGGGCAATGAGCCGGCTGCCCATTTTGCCACCCGCCCCGGAAATTGCCACGCGTATGGGTTTCGCACTCATCAGAAAAAATCACCATCCTAAAAGGCCCGGGAGTTTCATCAGTCCGTTGCCCCCAACCAACTCTCGCCGCGAGGTTCGCGGTTGAACCTCGCCACGCGTTCCTTGGCTCAACGCCTTCCGGCATGCTATCCTAACCGTAACTTCAATCAGCGCAAAGGGCAGGTCGAATTTCTGCGCGATCCCTAACCCTTGCTGGAATCGCGGCTCTGCGGTAGGCTCGCCTGGGTTGGTAGGTCATCGTGGAGTAAAAAATGACGCATCTAGGACAAATCGACCGCAATGTTTCGGATTCTCAAGGCTATGCCGATGGCCGTTCGATGCCGGTGTTGCCGCAGTCCAATCTGGTACCGATCGTTGTGGAAAAAAGTGGGCGGGGCGAACGCAGTTACGATATTTTTTCACGGCTGCTGCGCGATAGAATCATTTTTCTGGCCGGCCCGGTCGATGACGACATGGCCAATCTCATTATTGCCCAGCTTTTGTTTCTATCGAATGAGGATTCCAAAACTGACATCAACGTGTATATCAACAGTCCGGGTGGGTCGGTGACGGCCGGCTTGGCCATTTACGACACCATACAATTTTTGCGGTGCGACGTGGCCACGACCTGTGTGGGTTTGGCGGCCAGCATGGGGGCGTGGCTTTTGGCTGCGGGTAAAAAAGGCAAGCGCTATGCCTTGCCCAACAGCCGCATCATGCTCCACCAGCCCTTGCTTTCAGGCGTGATGCAGGGCACAGCCACGGATTTATCCATTGAAGCTCGTGAGTTGCTGCGGCTGCGCGAACGCATGTTTGAGATTATGGCCAAACACACGGGCCAACCAATGGAAAAAATTCACAAAGATTGTGACAGGAATCTCTGGCTGGAAGCTGACGAAGCGGTGGCCTATGGTGTTGTGGATAGCAAGCTTGAGCGCATGCTGCGGCCGACGCCGGGGCGCGGTGGAGATATGGCTCCGCCCGCCGGTGAAACGGATGTGGCGGATCAGTGACGGTGGGCAGAGTCTTGCTGCTTGAAGGGAAGCCGGATGCGGTCGACAAGTTCACTTTATTTCCACGTTGGCACTGCCACCGGTATGGTGGCGGCTTTGGGCCTCATCTTACTGGCCGGATGTGCCAGTACGCCTGGTGGCTATCAGGTATTTCAGCAGAATATTGCTCTACAAAATGAAAATGCGGCCTTAAAATCTAAACTTCAGAGACAACAGGCCCGGATGAAAGTCCTTGAGGCTCAGCTTGCGGCCAGGACTCCGCGTGTTGCCACACTGCCTGCGGCCCGCCTGGCGGAACTTTTCACGGTTCATGCGATCAAGATACAAAGCGCGACAAGCACGGCCAGATTTCATGGTGGAACAACCCTACGCGGGTTCCGCGTGTTTGTGGCGACTCTTATGACGCACGGGCAGCCACTTCCTGCCACCGGCAAATTTACCATCAGTGCTTTTGATCTGGCGGTAAAAACCGGCTCAACGAGGATTGGCCAATGGGCCTTCAGCGCCCGCCGCAGCAAGAAGCTCTGGTATGGCCCCTTCGGCCTGAATTGCTTTGCCTTTGATTGCCCTTGGAGGCGTCCGCCTGCCCATGCCCAGATCACCTTTCGGGTGCGTTTTCGTGACGCCTTAACGGGTCGGGTTTTTACCGTCCAGCGGCTTGTGCGGGTAAATTTGACCAGCCAATAGGGACCGCGCAAAAACAAATTCGTGCTTTACGGTGCCGAAGCTTTGTCCGAACTTTTCGCTGCTGGCGAGGCGCGAGCGACGCGCATAACCCGCCCGTGGGTCTGCAAGGAGCCAGCAACGAAGTCAGCGGCCAGAAGCAC